>DAHWEX010000233.1 GCA_027326205.1 Actinomycetota bacterium | reverse complement strand
CAACTCCGCGCTGACCGGGGCGTCGGCGCGGGCGAGGAGTCCTGCTGCTGGTGATAGTGGATCGTTACGAGGCCCCCGCGCCTCCTAAGGATCCACTATCAGGCGGACGCTGAATAACCCTCAATGCTGACCTACATTGTGCTTGTGAGTGAGGCGCGGGCCGGCGAGCTACGCGACCTGGCCGCCTCGCTCGGCCCGGACGCAGCGGAGACGTACGTGACCAGCGTAGAAATGCTCCGCGCCGAAGGGGAGGCCCGGGGCAAAGGCCCGCGGAAAGGCCGAGGACATCCTGGTGGTCTTCGAGCAGCGGGGCATCGACGTCGATGATAAGTCGCGTGAGCTGATCGAGTCGTGCACGGACCTGAGCACACTGAACGACTGGTTCCGCCACGCACTCAAGGTGAACAAGGCCAGCGACCTCTTCCAGGAGTAGCACCGGACGGCTAGATCAAGGCCCGCGCTTTGATCCCGCAGAGCCCGCCGCGCAGAGCCCGCCGCGCGGCGCCTTCAGCCCGGAATGCGGGCCACGCCGCCGTACCAGCTGACCTCGGCCGGGGTCGGGCGCGGTCCGCTGCCCTGGGGGCGCCACTCGGAGACGAGCGTCACGCCCGGCGGCACCAGGTCCAGGCCTGCGAACGCGAGCTGGGCGAACTGGTCGGCGTCGCGCAGTTGCGCCGGTAGCCCGGCCGCGCGGTAGGCGCGCGCCCCGGTCTCCGGCCCGACCGGGTCGTGCTCGCCCGTGATGTGCGAGGCGACCAGGTAGCTGCCCGGCGGCAGCGCGTCGATCAGGGTCGCCATGATCCGCGCCGGCTTGACGTCGTCCGGCACGAAGTGCAGCACGGCGACCAGCATCAGCGCGATCGGCTTGCCGAAGTCCAGCACCTCGCGGACGGCCGGGTTGGACAGCAGCGCCTCCGGGTCCCGCAGGTCGGCGTGGATGTAGGCGGTGCGGCCCTCGGGCGAGCTGGTGAGCAGCGCGCGGGCGTGCGCGAGGACCAGCGGGTCGTTGTCGGCGTAGACGATCCGGGTGGACGGCGCGAGATCCTGCGCGACCTCGTGGACGTTGTTCGTGGTGGGCAGGCCGGTGCCGATGTCGAGGAACTGCCGGATGCCCGCCTCGGCCACCAGGAACCGCACCGCCCGGCCAAGGAACGCGCGGTTCTCGCGCGCCGCGACGCGGCCGGCCCGCCAGGAGGCCAGTCCCCTCTCGGCGGTCTCGCGGTCGGCGGCGAAGTGGTTCTTGCCGCCCAGGTAGTAGTCGTACATCCGCGCCGGATGCGGCTTGGAGACATCGATTCCCGGCACCGTAGTCTCGGCCTCGGAACCTTCCACGCTCACACAGTCCTCGCAATCGTTTGCGGCGACGCCGCAACATCAGCTTACCGCCCGGTTGCCCGTCATCGGGGACCCGCCGGGCAACAACCGGAACCCGTTAGGGCGGCGGCCTCAGCCGCGGCCGGCCGCCCCCCAGGCGGACATCGTGATGAAATCGCGGGCGTAGGCCGGGTTAAAGAACGTCGCCGGGCCGAGGTACGTGCCGACCAGGCTGGCGCCGTTTGACGGGGCAGCCAAGCCAGCCGGAGCCGCCGGCTTATAGCTGGCGAACACCGGCCAGGACGGGTTGATGTCCAGTTCCATCCCGCGCACCGCTCCCGCGCGGACCAGGAGATCGGCGACCGTGGGCGGGGTGAGCTGCGGGCCGACCACGTACACCAGGGCGCCGTCCGCGGTGACGCCGAGGCCGGAGCGCCACTGGGCGTCCGTGCCGTGCTGCCCGGCTCCGCAGGGGCAGGTGCCGCCCCACACCCGCCAGGTCCGGGTGGAGGCGCGCGCACTGGGACTGCCGTCGACGACGAGCGGGAACAGATTCTGCCTGACTGCCACGACCGACCGCGTCATGGTGACGTCGCTGCCCCAGGTGCCTACGGTGGCCGCCCCGTTCGCGTAGATCACCAGGGAGGCGGCGCCGCGCACCAGTGGCCGGACCATCCGGCCCTCGGTGTAGTAGCCGCCGTGGGCGTCGGCCATCTTGAAACCGCCGTTGAACGCGGCGACCAGCGAACTGGCCGCGGTGGCCGCGACCGGCGCGGTGTACTTGTACGGTCCGCCGCCCGGGGACATCGACCCGGAGTACAGGCGCGCGGACAGCAGGCTGGTGTCCATCCAGGCGATCCCGGCGCGTTTGGTGCCACCGGGCGGGACGAGCAGCGTCGTGTAGACGGCTGCCCGGCCGGCGACCAGCCGCCCGGCCGGCCGCCACGCTCCCTCGCCGGCGGAGGCCGGAGTCCCGGGGAACGGCGCCAGCGCCGCCGGAACGGGCAGCGGCGTCGACCCGGGCGCCACGACGCGGACGACCGGCTGGCTGGCGCCGGCCGCCCGGCCGCCGCGAGCGGCGACGCGCGCCGACACGGCCGGAACCGCCTGCGCCTGGCCCGGCCCGGCGGACGCACTGCACGCCGCCAGTCCGACCGCACCCGACGACAGCACAACAAGCAGCAAAGCCGCGCGAGCGCGGTCACTTTTCCAGGCCACGGCCACACGATAGGACGCTCAGCCTAAGCAGGGGCGCTGTTAAAACATTGCAAACCATCTGAAAACAACGAGGCTGGCTGCGCGGGCGGCGTTCGCCGGCGAGGCCCGGCTGAGCGACGACGAGCTGACCGGGACGCTCAGGGCCGTTCGGCGGGGTTCGCGGGACGTCGGCCTCTGGAGAACGCGGCGGCGCGGTGCGAGCGTGAAATAGGAAGGGCCCGCATTCCGCGGGCAAGGGAGGAATGATGTACGGCTTCGGTATGGTCGCTCTGCTGGGACTGGCGACGTTCGGCGTGGCCGTAGTGGCTTACCGCTACCTGTCGATGGCGCGCGAGTTCTGGGCGCTGCTGCTGGTGCTGCTCGGCATCGGCACGGCATGGCTGGCGAACTTCGACCTGTTCGGTGTCTGGAGCCTGGCGGTCCGCGACCATTGGATCGGCGTGACGCTCACCGGGTTCGCGATCGCGGGCGTCGGCTACTTCTGGCGCGT
>DAHWEX010000232.1 GCA_027326205.1 Actinomycetota bacterium | reverse complement strand
ATATAGGACTACTGTATCGCGCCTCGTCAGACGGGGGGCTCCGCGCGGCGCAGCGAGCGGAGCGAGCGAGCACAGGCGCGATCAGGACCCCGCGCCGGCCCCGAGCGAAGCGAGGGTCCCGGCCGGGGAGCCTGATGCACGCACACAGAAGCCCGGCAGGGTCTGGGGGGCGAAGGGGGGCGGAGCCCCCTGGGTTACACCGTCGCGATCGGGTTCAGCGGACCGCCCGCGGTGCCCGGCAGCCGCAGCGGCGGCGCGGTCAGCAGGAAGCTGCTGCGGTCGTTCGCCCGCAGCCAGGTGGCCAGTTCCTGGGTGTACCACATCTCGCCGAGCGGGATGCCCAGCTTGAACAGGCACAGGTGGTGCACCGGGATCAGCGTGTGCGGCTCGGTACTCGGCGCCGGCCAGCCCTCGACCGCGTAGTTGTCCGAGATCAGGGCCGACATCTGGGAGCCGGCGATCCACTCCAGCACCTCGGGGTCCTCGCCGTCGAGGTACGGGTACATGGCCTGGATCCGGGACGCGTCGGGGTGCTTGTCCCACTCGAGGATCTTGTTGGCGAAGCCGGTGTGCAGGATGACCATGTCGCCCGGCCTGACCTCGACCTTGTCGGCCGCCATGATCTCCCGCAGCGTCCTCATCGGGACCGCGGTCCACTCTTCGGTGTCGCTGAGGTGGTAGGCCACGTCGATCAGCACCGCCCGGCCCTGCACTCCGTGCGCCGCCATGTGCTCGAGCCCGAGGTGACGGGCGAAGGCGAGGCTGCCGCTGCCGTCGCCCTTGGCGTCTTCCTTCGGCCCGATGATGTCCACGTGCGGCTTGAAGCCGTTGTAGTACAGCGGCTCGGCCACCCCGTCACCGTCGGCGTCGAACAGCGCGCCCTGGTGCACGAGCGCGTCCCACTGGGTGGAGTACTGCATCCACAGCGTCACCAGGTCGTCGGACCAGACGTCGATGTACGCCGGGGAGATCGAGTCCCTGGCGACCACGTTGTAGAACGTGTCCGGCTTGTAGGCCAGGTCCTCGGTCGGCCGGATGACCGGGGGGTAGCGGCGCTGGTTCATCGCGGACCCGCCGGGGAAGTCGAGCGGCAGGCTCAGGCAGAAGCTCTTGCCGGCCTGCACCTCCCGGACGCCTTCGAGCACCTTCTCCGACGTGATGAGGTTGATCCGGCCGAGTTCGTCGTCCTCGCCCCAGTCACCCCACGTGGAGCCTTCCGGCCGTCGCGCCCACCGCTTCGTCACGGCTGACCTCCTCATTACTTTGTACTGTCCGGTCAGAACAAACGCTAACAGGAGGCGGCATCGTGACGCCAGCCCTCACCGCGGGAAGGTGACCCGCTCGGTGGTGATCACGAACGGAAGCTCGCCGGCCAGGAAATTCGCCTCATCGGCCCTGGTGGCGGCGTAGGCCGCGGTCGCGGCGCCGGCCCGCATCGCGGCGACGTCGTCGAACCAGGTGATCGCGAGGCCGTCGTAGGGCGCGGTCCCGGCTTCGCGGGTGCCGGGCGACAGGTGGGCCTGCACGTAGCGCCTGATCGTCGGGATCGCCGCCGCTAGCGGACCGTGCACCTGGGCCCAGTAGCGGTCGAACTCGGCCCGGTCCAGGTCCGGCCGCTTGGTCACCAGCTCGTAGTTCTTCACGAACGAGGCGGGCACCGGTCCCGGCTTGGCCACGTGCTCCTCCACCACCAGGAGGGCGGTCGAGGCCGCGTCCAGCAGCGGGCTCGCCCAGGCGCGGCGGAAGGCGGGGTCGGCCAGGCACCGCACGACGCTCGCCTCGTCGTCGAACGCCAGCTCGTCGATCACGTCGCAGGCGGGCTCGCCGCGGCGGTAGGCGGCCGCCAGGGTCAGCGCCTGGGTCGCGCCGCGCAGCCCGTGGGGCACCGCGGCCGACCAGTCGCTGGCACCGTCCGCCCGGCGCCTGAAGTCGTCGATGCTGCCGCCTGCCGCCCGCTTCGCCAGCCTGACCAGGGTCGTCATCCGCTCTCCTGTCCCGCCCCGGCGAGCCCCGCCGCCCGGGCGAACGCGGTCAGCTCGCGGGGGATGTCCGGACCCATCGGCTGGTAGGCGACCTCGGTGATGCCCGCCGAGGTGAGCGCGCCCAGCCGGGTCCCGATGTCGGCGCCGGTTCCGGTCATGGTCCACTTCCCGAGCAGCGGCGCAGCACTGGCGAGCAGCGCCTCGTCGTGCCGGCCGAGCGCGAGCAGGTGGCCTTCGTGGATCGCGAGGTGCCGCCTGGGCGCGTCGACCGCCTCCACCGCCTCCCGCCACTGCCGGCCGCCCGGCAGCTCGTCTACCCCGCCGGCGCCCTTCGACTCGTAGATGGCGTGGTAGGCGGCGGCCAGGGCGGGGCCGGCGGCCGCGACCGCCCGCGGGCTTGCCGCGTCCTCGCCGTCGTCGAGGACGGTTCCGAAGGTCAGCAGCACCTGCCGCGGGCTCTGCCCGGCCGCCTCCCGCGGCACCCGGCTGGTGAGCACGCCGTCACCGAGCCCGGCGGCGACAGCGCGGCCCCGGGGGCCGTCCGCGGCGATCAGCACGGCCACGTCGGCCGGGCGGCGGGCCGCGAAGCCGGCCGCCTGCGATAGCCGCACCAGGCTCCCGTTCCAGCTCGCCTCCTCGCCCCGCAGCAGCGCGCGGACCGCCGCGACGTACTCCTCGACCGCGGCCCAGCGCATCGGCCGCTCCCCCAGCAGCATCCGGCCGGTCAGGCCGGTGCCGAAGGCCGTGCTCACCCGGCCGGGCGCCAGCCCGGCCAGCGTCGCCAGGGCCGCGGCGGTGACCACCGGATGACGCAGGCTCGGCACCAGCGCGGCCGGCCCGAGCCCGATGGCGCGGGTGCGCCCGGCCGCGAGGGCGAGGACCATCCACGGGTCGGCGCACAGGGCCGGCGAGTCGTAACACCACGCCCGCCGGTACCCGAGGCGCTCCGCCAGCTCGATATGGGCCGGGGTGTCAAGCGACGGCGCGAACACGCAGGAGATCACGGGCAGCGCTGGTTCTTCCATAATCGGAACATAGACCAACTGGTCAGTACAGACAACTGGGCGGTGCCCGAGTATGCTCGGTGGCTGCGAGGCAGCGGTCTCGCCGGCTAAGCAGCGGTCTCGCCGGCTAATAGGCGGGGCCGCGCCCCCGGCGGCGGGACCGGCCGCACAGGCGAGGCCGTGGGAAGGAGCGACATGCCAGGACGCATGGACGGGAAGGTGGCGCTGATCACCGGCGCCGCGCGCGGCCAGGGCCGCAGCCACGCGGTACGGCTGGCTCAGGAGGGCGCGGACATCATCGCGGTCGACCTGTGCGCGCAGATCGAAAACGTCCCTTACCCGATGTCGGCCGAGGCGGACCTGGCGGAGACCGCCCGACTGGTGGAGCAGCTCGGCCGGCGGGTCGTCACGCGGGTGGCGGACGTCCGTGACCGTGGCCCGCTGGCCGCCGCCGTGGCGGCGGGGGTCGCCGAGCTCGGGCGCCTGGACGCGGTGGTGGCCAACGCCGGGATCATCCCGCTCGGCGCCGGCGTTCCGCCGGTCGCCTTCCTCGACACCGTCTCGGTCGACCTGGTCGGTGTCATCAACACGGTCGAGGCCGCGTTCCCGCACCTGGGCCCGGGGGCGTCGGTCATCTGCATCGGCTCGATGGCGTCGCTGATGCCAGGCGGCATCGGCGAGGCCCCCGGCACCGCCGGCTACGCACACGCCAAGCGAGGCGTGGCCCGGTTCGCTCATGACCTGGCCCTTGTCCTCGCCTCGCACAACATCAGGGTCAACGCCGTCCACCCGGGCAACATCAACACCGACATGCTGCAGAACGAGGCCATGTACCGCACCTTCCGGCCCGACCTGGAGCACCCGACCCGGGAAGACGCCGAGCCGGCCTTCGGCCGCATGCACAAGCTCCCGGTCAACACCCTCGACCCGGCCGACATCAGCGAGGCCGTCCTCTACCTGGCCTCCGACGCCTCCCGCTACGTCACCGGCCTGCAGATGCGCGTCGACGCGGGTGCTCTCCTCCCGGTGACCCCCTCCGGCGCACCTGAATGACAAGGTGCTGCCCGTCGTCAACGTGGCGGGCACGTGCGGGCTGACACCCAGTAGTTCCGGGAACGGGAGAACTACCTCTAACGTCGCTCTCAGGCTGGAGAGGCTCTGGCGCCTCACCGTGGTTGTGCGTCGCAGATCCTGACTAGCATGAACCTGGCATACGTAGCTGGGTGGGAGGCCACCTGAGGAGGAGGACCATGGGCGCCATCCACGACTGGGCGACTCCGGAGAATCTCCAGCCCGAGCCCATCACGGTCGAGATCTGGCGAGACTTGCCCGAAGAGTTCTGCCGCCAAGTGGAGGTCGTCAACGGGCAGGCCATCAGGTGCGAGGCGCCCCGGCGAACCCATCAGGCCGCCGCCCGTCGCCTGGCGACGGTGCTAGAGGCGGCCGCAGCCGAGTACGTCGACCTGCACCCGGGTTCCTGCTTGGATGTCAGTAACGACTTCGATGTCATCCTCTGGGAGGTTCCCGCCGCTACGATCCGGCGGCCGGACCTTGCGCTGCACAACTGTGCGCCAGACGACGTCCGCCCGCTGCCAGCCTCATACATTCGGGTGATCATCGAAGTCGTGTCGCCGGGGAGCGACAAGACGGACCGCGTGGAGAAGATGGGAGAGTACGCCTCGGCGGGCATCCCCTTCTACTGGCTGATCTGGATTACCGGCAACCGGGTGGCATCCATCGACGTGTACGTACTAGATCACGCGATCGAGGCGTACCGGCTGCTGCGGACCCTGGCTCCAGAGGACGAGGTAAGCGTCCTTGAGGTGCCCGTTCGGATCAAGGTTCCCTGGAGCCAGCTCAGCGGGCTGGTGCGCTGACGCCGGACCTTCGCCTGGTGAGCAAGCGCGGCCGAGCTGTACCGCGGGACCGTGACCCGGTACCGGCGGCCGTAGATGCCCCGGGACCCAGGTGACGGCAGTCATCGGCTCACATCCTTCGGTGCCGGCGAGGCCCACGCGCGTTGCGCCGCGCCCGGGCGGTGCTACCGCGCGCTCAGGAGCTTGA
>DAHWEX010000231.1 GCA_027326205.1 Actinomycetota bacterium | reverse complement strand
CGCGCTCGCCTGGCGGCAGACGGTCGGCGCCGCCGCGCGCGGTGACTTCGGCCTGGTGGACACGCTGCTGTCGCCGCTGTCCGTGCCGCGCGCACCGCTGCGGCTGGCCCGGTACGGCGCGTTCGGCGCGCTGCCCGCGACGGTCCTCGGCCGGACCCTGTTCCAGGGCGAGCGCGCCCGGGCCGCCCTGGCCGGCCTGTCCGCGCACTCGATGGTCGACCTGGGCAGGCCGATCACCGGCGGCTACGGACTGCTGCTCGGCGCGCTCGCGCACCAGGTCGGGTGGCCGGTCGTCCGGGGCGGCTCGGCCCGGCTGGCCGAGGCGCTGGTCACCCGCTTCCTGGACCTCGGCGGCACCGCGGAAACCGGCCGCATGGTCAAGGACCTGGCCGACGTGCCGCCCGCCCCGGTCATCCTGCTGAACCTCACGCCGAGGCAGGTGCGAAGCGTCTGCGGCGGCCGGCTCCCCGCGGCTTACGCGCGCAGGCTCGGCCGGTACCGCTACGGTCCCGGCGTCTTCAAGCTCGACTGGGCGCTGTCCGGCCCCGTGCCGTGGCGTGATCTGGAGGTCAGTGCCGCGGCGACGGTGCACCTGGGCGGGACGCTCGACGAGATCGCCCGCGGCGAGGCCGAGGTCGCCGCCGGACGGCACCCGGAGCGGCCCTACGTCCTCGCCGTTCAGCCGTGCGCCGCCGACCCGTCCCGCGCGCCCGCGGGCCAGCACGTCCTGTGGGCGTACTGCCATGTGCCGAACGGCTCGACGGTCGACATGACGACCGGGGTAGAAGACCAGGTCGAGCGCTTCGCCCCCGGCTTCCGCGACCTGGTCATCGCGCGGGCGGCGCACGGCCCCGCGGCCATGGAACGGCACAACCCGAACCTGGTAGGCGGCGACATCGCGGGCGGCTACAGCGGCTTCAGCCAGTTCGTCCGCCGCCCGGTGCTGACGCCGCACCCGTGGCGCACCCCGCTGCCTGGGGTGTACCTGTGCTCAGCGAGCACCCCGCCGGGTGCCGCGGTGCACGGCATGGGCGGCTACCACGCCGCGCGGCTGGCGCTCGCCGACCTGTGCGCCTCGTGACGTGCGGCCGGCCACCTCGTCGCCGGTCAGCCGGTCAGCCGGTCAGAGTGACTGGTGATGCTTCCAAAGAGGTTGGCAAGACGGCGCGCTGGCCTTTGTGGCCAGACAACGATCAAGGCCCCGCTCAACCATGGCGTCAGGCGCATCATCGCCGATACTCACCCGTCCTACCTGCGAGGTCGGACGCAGGCGGACGGTAACAGGCGATTGTTGCGGGGGACGAAGGGACTGACGCAAATTCGGGGTGTTTCCACAGCGACAAGGTACGCAAGGAGGTCCATCATGGTCATCGGGCCGCCGGCTGGTGCCTTACCGGCTGTCTTGATAGCGCTTAGTAAGCGGAAAGGTAGGAACCCATATGACGCGGCGAAGCCTTGAGGATCTGCTGCAGACGGTTAACCCCGTCGAACTGCTGCGGAACTCCCAGGAGGGCGCTTACGTCTACCCGGTCGTCCCAACCGAGTTCTCCAACTGGAAGGCCGAGCAGGTCGCGTGGCAGCAGGCCGCCGTGCTGTTCGACCAGTCCCACCACATGGCGAACCTCTACGTCAAGGGCCCGGACGCGCTCGCGCTGATCTCCCACCTCGGGATCAACACCTTCAAGAACTTCCCGCTGAACATGGCGAAGCAGTTCGTGCCCTGCACGTACGACGGCTACGTGATCGGCGACGGCATCCTGTTCCACCTCGAAGAGAACGAGTACGAGTTCGTCGGCCGCGTGCCGACCGTGAACTGGGTGCAGTTCCACGCGGAGACCGGCGGCTGGAACGTCGAACTGGTTCGTGACGACCGCTCGCCGTCTCGTCCGCTCGGCAAGGCCGTCACCAGGACGCAGTACCGCTTCCAGATCCAGGGGCCGAACGCCAAGCAGGTCATCGAGAAGCTGAACGGCGGGCCGTTCGCGGACATCAAGTTCTTCCGCACCGACTACATCACCATCGCCGGACGCAAGGTCCACGCGCTGCGGCACGGCATGTCCGGCCAGCCGGGGCTTGAGGTCTGGGGCCCGTACGAGCAGTACGACGAGATCCGCGACGCGATCCTGGAAGCCGGCGCTGAGTTCGGCCTGGTGCCGGTGGGGTCCCGCGCCTACGCCTCCAACACGCTGGAGTCGGGCTGGATCCCCTCGCCGCTGCCCGCCATCTACTCAGGCGAGAAGCTCAAGGCATACCGCGAGTGGCTCCCGGCGGCGGGTTACGAGGGGTTCGCCGGCACGCTCGGCGGCTCGTTCGTCTCCTCGAACATCGAGGATTACTACCTCACCCCCTACGAGCTGGGCTACGGCCACATGGTGAAGTTCGACCACGACTTCATCGGCCGCGAGGCGCTCGAGGCGCTGGACAAGCCGTCGCAGCGCCGCAAGGTGACGCTAGCCTGGAACGGCGAGGACGCCGGCAGGATCGCCGCCTCGCTGTTCACCGACGAGATCCCGGCCAAGGGCCTGGACGTGCCGATCTCGAACTACTCCTCCTCGAACTACGACGCGCTGCTGCTCGACGGCAAGGTGGTCGGCCTGTCGCTGTTCACCGGCTACAGCCACAACGAGCGCAAGGAGCTGTCGCTTGGTGTCATCGACCCGGCGATCGACGTCGGCACCGAGGTGACGCTGGTCTGGGGCGAGCCGGACGGCGGCTCGCTGAAGGCGTCCGTCGAGCGCCCGCACAAGCAGGTCGAGGTGCGCGCCGTCGTCTCGCCGGTGCCGTACTCCAGCGAGGCCCGCGAGCACTACGCGGAAGGCTGGCGGGCGACAGGTAAGGCCTGAGGCCCGGCCGCCGACGCGGGGCGGTGCCCGCCGCCGCGGTGTCAGTTCGCTGGCGCCGGGGCGGCGGGCACGTGCCTTCCGGTCATGACTTCGGCAGCCAGCCGGACGTGCGGCGGGCATGCCGCCACGCGCGCTGCGCCTGCTCCTCGCAGGCCAGGGCCCGACGGTGCGCGCGGTCCTGGAGCAGGCCGAAGCTGAACGCGTTCTCGCCGGCCAGGTGTGCCTGCACCCCGATCTCCCGGGCGGCCGCGCGGGCGAGCACCGCGTCCTGGTGGTCGCCGAGGACCGACTGGACCTTCTTCATGCGCTTGGCGAACCGCCGCGCCTTCTTGCCGCCCTTCTTACCGAGCGCCGGCGCCGCGGCCTCGGCCGTGTAGCGCGCGCGCTTGGCCGCCTTCCGGGTCTCGTGCAGTGCCACGTCCCGGCGCTGGCCGGCCGGCGCCTGGCTGGCCCGGCTCATCCGCCGGCGCGTGCGCCGGTAGGTCCGGGCGACGGCGAGCGGAAGGACCTTCCTGGCCGGCTCGGCCGCCTTGGCGGCCAGCGGCGGACTGTCGAGCAACAGGCTCAGCCCGGCGCGAAGCGCCTGGTAGCGGTCGGAGCCGAGCGCGTCGAGTACCGCCTTGCGGCTGCTCACCTCGAGCGGGGCGAAGTGCGCGGTGATGCGCGCCTGCGCGGGGCCGAGGACGAGTTCGGTTGGCGCGGCCGCCAGCTCAGCGTGCAGGTGGCCGGCGAGCACCTCGGTGTCGCGAGCGCCGCCGAGTACGCCGCCGAGCCACTTCAGCTCTGCCCGCAGGTGCCTGGTACCGGGCTCGGACACGATCTCCGGGAACGCCTGCAGTGCGCTGCGCAGCCGCCGGACGGTGACGCGCATCTGGTGCACGGCGTCCGGCTTGCCGCGGCGGACCTCCGGGTCAAGACCGCTGAGCCGAGCCGCCTGAGCGTCGAGGTAGGCGAGAACCACCTCGCCGGCTAGCGCGTGCCTGGCGGATCGCGGCCGGGCAGCCGCGTGGTCGCCGCCATTCGGCAGGCTCCGGTCCGCGGGCCGCCTCGGCGTAGGAGGTGCCGCTGGTCGCGCGCGGGTGATTGCTTGTGAAGTCTGTGTGGTCATCGAACCTGGCTACCCGCCGATTCGCGGCCGACACACGCGCTCCCGGGGTAAGGACCGGCAGCCCGCTGCCGTGCCACCGGTGCCCGGTGCCGTAATCCAGTGCCTGCCCCTTGGAACATCGAGGCTCTTGAAAGAAAGAAAGATTGCCGCGTGCCGCGGCACTAGCCGAGATAAAAGCGCCACCGAACGTCATCCTGCGACTAACCTATACACCACGCTGTGAGAAGAGACTCCTCCCATGCTGAACGTTTACCAGGACCTCCTTCCAGATCAGCTGCCACATGCCTTACACTTGGGCGCGTCGCTAGCGGACGCGGATGTGATCGGGTGCTTGGCCGTGCTTGCTTGAGACGGCGGCGAGACACGGGAACTCGGCCAGGCAGAGGCGACAACTCTTGCCACAGCAGCCACGATCCTTTGTCGACCCACGGTCTTTTGCCGGCAAAGGTCTCCCGAAAATAGGAAACACATGGTTCCCACCGAAGAGTTGCGGCCAGCCTTCCCGTCTGCCATGGCCGATCTGCGCGACATCCCGCTGGCTGAGATGCCGGCGTTGAGCTTGGACCAACTGGGGAGGGTGCTCGGTCGCGTGCTGCCCGGCCCCGTGGCGAACCCGATGCCATCGGGCGCCTTCCAGTCCTCGATTTAACGACAATAGGCCGGGGTGGACGGCCGCGTGCTCATACCAGCGGATCAGTTCGTACTCAAGGTGCACAGCAGGTGCGACCTCGCGTGCGATCACTGCTATGTCTACGAGAGCGCTGACCAGAGCTGGCGCGGCCGTCCTAACGCGATCCCGTCCGATGTCGTCTCGCACGCGGCGATGCGCATCGCCGAGCATGTCAAGACCCATGAGTTGAGCCGCGTCGAGGTGGTACTGCACGGCGGTGAACCGCTCCTTGTCGGCGTCGCCGGCCTGCGCGCTATCATCGTCGAGCTGGAGAGCGCGCTAAGCGGGCTGTGCCGTCTCGACATTAAGGTGCACACCAACGGCGTGCTGCTCACGGAGCGGTTCTGCGAGCTGTTCGCCGAGCATCACGTTGGCGTGGGCGTCTCCCTGGACGGCGACCGGACGGCGAACGACCGGCACCGGAAGTACCGGGACGGCCGCAGCAGCTACGACCCGGCTGTCCGGGCCATCCGACTGCTGGCGAGCGACCGCTTCAGGCACGTCTACTCCGGATTGCTCTGCACGATAGACGTCGCCAACGACCCCGTCCGCGTGTACGAGTCCCTGCTTGAGCTGGAGCCGGCGCGGCTTGACCTGCTTCTGCCGCATGCGACCTGGGATGCCCCGCCGCCTCGGCCGGCGGGAACGGGCACCGATTACGCCGACTGGCTGATTGCCATCTTTGACCGGTGGCAGGCCGGCGGTTACCCCGTCCGCATCAGGACGTTCGATTCGATCATCGCAACGCTGGCCGGCGGCGACAGCGGCACCGAGGCGCTCGGCCTCGCCCCCGTCCGCATGGCCGTAGTCGAGACTGACGGCAGCTACGAGCAAGCGGATTCCCTGAAGGTCGCCTACGACGGCGCGCCGGCGACCGGGCTCGACGTGTTCACCCACTCCCTTGACTTCGTCCTTGAGCACCCGGGCGTGGCGGCGCGGCAGCGCGGCGTCGCCAGCCTCAGCGCTACCTGCCAGCAGTGCCCCGTCGTCAGCTCATGCGGTGGCGGCATGTACGCGCACCGCTACAAGGCCGGGTCCGGTTTTGATAACGCGTCCGTGTACTGCGCCGACCTTTTCAAACTCATCAGCCACATTGGCTCGCGACTGCCGCATGTGGCCCAGGCCACTGGCCGGGCGGGTCCCGCACTCAGCGATGACGCGCTCGCCGAGTTCGCGACAGGCAGGGGCGGTGCGAGCGCCGTCGGGCAGCTCACTCGGGCCCAGCGTTCGCTGGGACGCGGCCTGCTCGCCGCCGTCTACGAGGCAGGCCTCGCCTCGCCCGTGGTCGGCCCGCGGGGCAGGGAGCAACTGCGCGCGGCGTGGCAGGTGCTCGCGGTGGCGGACGCTGACTGCCGCGGCGCGCTCGACGCAGTGGTCGGTCACCCCTACCTGCGCACGTGGGCGGCGCGCTGCCTCGCTGGGCTGGGCTTCGTTGGCGAGGCGGGCCACGACGACGAGCGGCTCGCTGCGGATCTCGGGCACCTGGGCGCCATCGCCGCGGCGGTAGCGGTCCGCGGGCGAGACCGTGCGCGACTGACCGTCCCGGTGCTCGACGGAGCCGTGCACCTTCCTGGAATCGGCCGGCTCGTGGTCGGGCTCGGCTCGCCTGGCACCGGCGGCGAAGCTCGAGCTGCCATCGAGGTGGAGGCCGACTGGGTTCGGGTAAGGCTCGGCGCGGGCAACTGGCGGCTGTCGCGGCCGCGCCTGCTGGCGGGCGAGCCCTGCCTGGCGGAAGCCTGCACCGCCGAAGGCACGCTCACGGTTGGTACCGGGCGCCCGGTGGCCTGGGAGCCGGTCCGGATGCTGACAGCACCGGGCATCAAAGTCGCGCTTGAGGACACAGACCCGTACCGGGACTGCCACCAGCGGCCCGCCGCGCCCCGGCTGTCGGACGAAGAGGCCGGGCGGTGGCAGCGCAGCTTCTCGGCTGCCTGGCGGGAAATCCAACTGCACCACGCGGCGTTTGCTCCGGCCCTCGCCGCTGGGCTCACTGCGTTGACGCCGCTGGCGCCCGCCCCGGCCGGATCAGCGGCCAGCGCGGCTGCACGGCAAGGATTCGGCGCGATTGGCGTCGCGCTCCCAGACGACCCGGTGATCCTGGCGCTGCTGCTTACGTGCGAGTTCCAGCACGTCAAGCTGGGCGGGGTGCTCGATCTGTACGACCTGTTCGACCCAGCGGACGAACGGCAGGAGGAACTGCTGCAGGGCGCGTACGCGCAGCTAGCCGCCAGCGAGTTCTGGCGGGTGCGGGCAGGGCTCGGCGACCGCGACCATACGGAAGCGGCGGAACAGCTCGAGCGCCTGCTGGCACACACCGCCGCGACGGTGGAGACCCTCGCGGACGCGGGATCGTTGACTTCGCTCGGCATGCGCTTCGCCGAGCGGATGCGGATCGCGATAGCCCCTCGGACGAAGATCGCCTGATTCTTGACGTAACACGAGCCCCTTCTCTTTCTTCAACCGCAGCTTTCCTTGGAATCACGCTGTTTCTTCTGCTGCAGAGCTCTGCCCTCTGGTAGCCAGGGAAAATCTTCGCTACCGTGTCCGATACGGCATGCAATGGCGCTGGTATGCGCGCTGCTGCGTGGAGAGGGCGGTAAATGTCCAGTGGCGAACCATGCATATCGGATGAGGGGAGCCGTGGTATCCGCCCGTATTTCTTCCTTAGCTACGCGCGGACCCCCAAGCGAAACCCGGCCGACAAGGAAAACCCGGACCGCTGGGTGCACAAGCTCTACCGCGACCTGTGCGACGAGATACTGCAAATGACCGATGTCCAGCCGGCCGAAGCGGGCTTCATGGACGTGGAGAACAAGCTCGGCGCCGAGTGGTCACCGGAGCTCATGGACGCGATAAAGAACTGCCGGGTCTTTGTTCCTCTCTACTCAAGGCGATATTTCGAAAGTGACAACTGTGGCAGGGAGTGGTTCGCGTTCGCCCGCCGCGAGGTCATCCACCGGGCGCGCGGCGGCGAGCGGATCGATGCCGTTGTTCCGATCCTGTGGACGAGACTCGACCGCGACAAGATCCCTCCGGTCGCGCAGAAGCTTCAGTATGCCCACCCGGAGCTGGGAGAAAAGTACGGCGCCGACGGTTTCTACGGGCTTATCAAGCTGCGAAACCACCGGGCTGCCTATCAGTTGGCGGTGCACCGGCTCGCCCAGCGGATCGTCGATCTCGGTGACAAGAGCGTCGGCTATGCCGACGATGACGTGCAGCGCATGGAACTCACGGACTTCGAGTCGCTGCAAAGCGCGTTCGGGCCGGCGAGTGCCAGGCGGACGGGCGACTGCAAGTTGCGAATATGGGTGCTCGCACATAATACCGCTAGCCTGCCGCAGGGCAGGGCCCAGACATATTACGGTGACACGCCGCACGCTTGGTCGCCGTACCAGCCAGACTGTCCGCGGCCGGTAGCCGAATACTCGCTTGAGCTAATTACGAAGTGCCTAGATATGGACTGTGATCGCGTCATCGAGGCATTTGAGGTGGCCGAATTGAATGATGACGGACAGGTGTCGCCTGGCATATGTTTGGTTGACGCCTGGGTTGTCATGTCAGATGCTTATTTTGAACGACTGCGTCAACTTAATGAGCTGACCATGCCATGGCTGAGCGTAATGATCCCCTGGAGCAGCGATGATCAGGCATTGAGTGAACAAGGAGAACTGCTTCGCACGAGACTGGAGGAGCTGCTGGGCGGGAAGCTATCTAGTGTTCCTAGGCGATGTCGCATGGCCGCGGACGGAATACCGTCAATTGATGACTTGGCGTTTTTGCTCCCCGAGATGGCCATGACCATGCTGAAGCGATACCACCACAGGGACGCGCCAGCGCTTCCGGTCATCGTGCCGCGGCCGCGGCTGAGGGAAACCCTGCCAAGCGCCCTGCCAAGTGATCACGGAGGCCCCCGGTGAGCCCGTCACGCAACGGCCAGATCGTCACGTTCTACTCGTACAAGGGCGGGACCGGGCGGACCATGGCACTGGCCAACGTCGCCTGGATCATCGCGAGCAGCGGCAAGCGGGTCCTCGTCGTTGACTGGGACCTGGAGTCTCCGGGGCTGCACAAGTTCTTTCACCCGTTCCTCGACGAGTCGACGGTCGGTGCGACCCCCGGCGTGATCGAGATGATCAGGGACTACGCGGCCATCGCGCGAGACCCCTCGTCCCAGCCCGATGACTGGTACGTGGAGGTCGCGCGCACCGACCAGCACGCCGTCTCGCTTGAATGGGACTTCCCGGGCGACGGAAGGCTCGATTTCCTGTCCGCCGGCCGGCAGAACCGCGACTACTCGGCCGCCGTGGTCTCGCTCGACTGGGATGACTTCTACGAGCGCCTCGGCGGCGGGCGCTTCTTCCGGGCCCTCCGCGAGGACATGAAGCGAAATTACGACTACGTGCTGATCGACAGCCGTACCGGACTCTCCGACGTGGCCGACATTTGCACGATCGAACTACCGGACACGCTCGCGGTCTGCTTCACCCTCAGCAATCAGTCCATCGAAGGGGCGGCCAACGTCGCCAGGCAGATCAGCAACCGCTACCGTGACCGGAACATCAAGGTGCTGCCGGTGCCGATGCGAATCGAGGACGGTGAGAAGGAGAAACTGGACATCGGCCGGTCAACGGCGCGGCGCCGGTTTGAGGGATTCCCGCAAGGGCTGACCCAGGCGGAGTCGATGGCCTACTGGTCATCGGTGGAGGTCCCGTACAAGCCGTTCTATGCCTTCGAGGAAATCCTGGCCACATTCGGCGACGAGCCGGGCTCGCCCGCCTCCCTGCTGGCCGCGTTCGAGCGGATCACGGCCGCCGTCACCTTGGGTGAGGTGGCCGCCATGCGGCCGATTCCCGAGGACATACGGCTCCAGTACCGGGAACTGTTCGCCCGCCGCGCGCCGGGCACGCTGACCCAGGTGTACCTGAGCTACGCGCCCGAGGACCGGATATGGGCGGACTGGATCGAGGCCGTCCTGACCAGGGCCGGTTTCCGCGTCGTGCCCCGTTCGACGGTGAGCAAGGCGACCGCCGACTTGGAGACGGGGGAGTCCCTTGCGGCCGCTCCGCGGGTTATCGCGGTGCTGTCGGGCGCCTACATGGGTTCGCCAGAGGCACGGGCGCTATGGCGGGCGCTGTCGGCTGCGGACGCGGCGGGTATCAGGCGGCAGATCGTGCCGATCAAGGTGGGTGAAGCACGTATCGCCGAGCCATTCGGGGAGTACACCATCGTCGACCTCGCGCGGATGGATGCCGCGCAGGCCACGTCGCGGCTGCTGTGGGCGTTCGACCGGCCGGCGCAGGTATCCGGGGGCGCACAGGCGGACGGGCCGCGCTACCCCGGGACGGCGCCGCGGATCTGGAGCGTACCCGCCAGGAACGCGGACTTCACTGGTCGCGCGGACACGCTCGAACTGCTGCGCGACAAGCTTTCCGGCAGCAGCGCCGTAGTCGTCGCTCAGGCACTCTACGGGCTTGGCGGGGTAGGCAAGACGCAAGTCGCGCTTGAGTACGCGTACCGGTTCATGGCGGACTACGACCTCGTCTGGTGGGTGCCGTCGGAATTGGCGGAGGAAATCAGCCTGTCGCTCGCCGAGCTAGCCCGCAAGCTGGAACTGCGAGTCGGTGAAAACGTGGCGGAGGCGGCGGAGGCGGCCCTTGAAGCGCTGCGCACGGACACCGTCCCGCACTGGCTGCTCATCTTCGACAACGCGGACAACCCCAAGCAACTGGAAGCGTGGCTGCCGATGGGGAACGGGCACGTCCTTATCACCTCGCGGAATCAGGCGTGGACGAACACCGCCGGCCTCCTTGAGGTTGACGTGTTCTCCCGCGACGAGAGTGTCGCCCATCTGCTGCGCCACGTGCCTCACCTGGATCCGGCCGATGCGGACCAGGTCGCGGAGGCACTCGGCGACCTGCCGCTCGCGATCGAGCAGGCGAGTGCGTGGCTTGAGCAGACGGGCATGTCGGCACGGTCCTACGTGACGGAACTGTCAACCCGTGCCACCCGCATCCTCGCGCTCAACCAGCCGTCGGACTATCCCACCCCGGTGGTGGCCACCTGGAATATGTCTTTCGACCGGCTACGGGACCAGTCGCCGGCCGCGGTCCGGCTGCTGCAGATCCTGGCGTTCTGCTCACCGGGGCCGATCTCCATGAACCTGCTGTACTCCGAAGAGACGATTCAGTCGCTGCTGCCGTACGACGACACGCTCAGCGAACCGCTGATGCTTGGCCGGATCATCCGGAACATCAGCCGGTTCGCCTTGGTCAGGGTCGATCAGGGCAGCAACTCGCTGCAGATCCACCGGCTCGTCCAAGCTGTCATCCGCACCCAGATGAGCCCGCAGGAGCAGGTCGAAGCCCGGCACGAGCTGCACAAGATCCTCGTTGGCGCGCGACCCAGGCAGGGCGAGACAGACGACCCGGGGAACTGGTCGACCTACGAGATCATCTGGCCGCACCTGGGGCCGTCGGTGGCCGAGGAGTGCGAGGACCCGCGCACCCGGCAACTGCTGATCGACTGGGTCCGCTATCAGTGGAAGGTGGGCGAGTTCGAGTCTTGCCTCAAACTGGCGAACCGGCTCGAGACGATCTGGACCCGCCAACTCGGGCCCAATGATCCCCAGACCTTGCACCTCCGCTTTCACATCGCGAACGTGCTGCGCTCGCAGGGACGCTTCCGTGCCGCCCGGGACCTTGACCGGGCGGTCCTCGCCCGGCAGGCAGAGGTGCTTCCGCGGGACCATCCGCACACCCTGATGACGGCGGTCAGCCTGGCGGCTGACCTCAAGGCGCTCGGTGACTTCCGGGAGGCGCTGGAAACGGACCTGCGGACCTATGCCAGCTTCAAGGAGCAGTTCGGCGAGGACTATCCGCGCACCCTCGTGGCCGCGCACAACCTGGCGATCTCCTACCGGCTCACCGGGGATTACAAGGGCGCCCTGCAACTCGACCAGGACACGCTCGACCGGCGACGGCTGGTCCTGCCAGCCGATCATCCGTTGACTCTTGGCACCGCGGCCGAACTGGCCGTGAATATGAGGGCCGTGGGCGCGTTTCGCGAATCGGTCGAGCTTCTCCGCGTCACGCTGGACAAATACCGGGCCGTCCTCAACGATGACATGCTCGAACCGCTCCGCACGGCCACGAGCCTGGCGGTGTCGCTGCGTAAGGCGGGTGATCAGGGTGAGGCGATGCAACTGGCGCAGGATACCTATAACCGCTACAGCCGACGCTATGGCAGCCAGTCGCCGGACGCGCAGATTTGCGCGCTCAACTTGGCCTGCGACTTCGCGGCGGCCGGCGATTTCCCGAGGGCACTGCGCCTGGCGACCGAGGTCAAGGGCGCGCTCGCGGGAGGCCTCGGCGACGAGCACCCGAACACCCTGGTAGCCGAGAATAACCTCGCCTGTTACCTGAGGGCAGTCGGCCGGTTCTCCGAGGCGCTCCAGCTCATCGAGAAGGCCGCCGCGAGCATGCGGCGGACGTTTGGCGAGTTGCATCCGATGACCCTGTCGGCCGCCATTAACCTGTCCAATTGCCTAGCCGACGCGCGGGACTTCACCGCGGCGGAGGCGCTGCAGCGGAGCACCCTGGCGGCTCTGCGGCAGGTGCTAGGCGACGAGCACCCGGACACCCTGATCTGCCAGGCTGACCTCGCCGTCACGCTGCGGGACGCGGGCAGGACGGCGGAGTCGGAGCAACTCAGGGGCAGCGTTCTCACCGGCCTTGAGCGGGTACTCGGCAAGGAGCACCCGGACATCGCGCAACTGCGGTCCGGGCAGCGAATCAACCGCGACCTGGAGCCGCTGGCCTACTGACCGGAACCGTCCGCTGAGTGCTGGTCGGACGTCACCCAGCGCAGGATGTCGGGCAGTACGTTGAGAGAGGCGAAGTGCGCGGCCCCCGCCTGGACCACAGCGACCGCGTTCGGAATATGCTCGGCGAGCCACTTGACGTGGCTGACCGGCGAAATCGTGTCGCCCGCCCCGTGCCAGAGCAGCACCGGGGTGGTCATCTTGGCCAGGTCGAACCCCCACGGCACGTGAAACGCGACGTCATCGTCAATCCAGCCATGTGCGGAGATCCGCAGCCCTTCGGCGTAGGTGGCGAGCAAGAGCGAACGGATGCCTGGATCGGCGACAACGCGCCGGTCGGAGTCGGGCAGTTCGCTATGCAGCATGGCCAGGAGGCTGGCGGGGTCCGCGCGCACGGCGTCCGCGGTGGCGTTGGTGACGGCGGCGATGCGCTCGTACCCCTGGGCCATCGCCTCGTACTCGGTGAGGTTCCACTCGGTCATGCCGTGCAGCCAGTCGAGCCCTTCGGCCTCGCGAGGGGCGACGCTGACGAGTACCGCCGCCTTGGTTACCCGCTCCGGAAGCAGCGCGGCGCAGGCGAGCGCATGCGGCCCGCCGCCTGACCGGCCAACCACGGCGAACTTGGCGAGACCCAAGGCGTCAGCGATAGCGGACACGTCGGCCGCCGCGTCCGCGACGCGGCGGCCGGGCAACCGGTCGGACTCGCCGTATCCGGGCCGGTCGAAGCAGATGAGGCGGATGCCGAGTCGGTGCAAGATGGCGGATCTCGGCTTGGGGCCGATCCGGCTTCCTGGCGTGCCATGCAGGAGGAATACAGGACGCCCGTCCGGATCCCCGTATACCGCTGTAGCCAGCCGCCTGCCGTCTGATGTCCTGATTGTCCGCTTCAAGATCGTTCCTACTGCCCCGTGGTCCCGCGCAATCCCAGCATCCATCATCCTCATGCGCTCTTGAGCTTTGCAATGCGTTGGAAACAGACATTTCGCATTTCGGTCTGTGGTATATGGTCTGATCAGATATCCTCCGTCTGCCAGGCTCTTTATCGGCGGGATGGTGGCCTACGGTGGACGCAGACGATCCCCTCGTCAGCGGCAGATACGCGAACTTCGATGTCAGCAAGCCGAATGTCGCCCGCGTATACGATGCGATGCTTGGCGGTAAGGACAACTTCGCCGCCGATCGCGAATTTGTGGCCGACGTCTTGCGGTCCGCGCCCATGGCACCGCTCGGGGCCGTTACCAATCGCCACTTCCTGCGGCGGGTGGTGCAGTACCTGGTGATTGAGGCGGGCGTTACGCAGTTCATCGACCTCGGGTCGGGGCTGCCCACTCAGGGGAACGCGAGCGAGGTCGCGCACCAGTTCAACCCGCACGCGCGCGTCGTGCACGTGGACAACGACCCGGTCGTCTACACCCACAGCAAGGCGCTGCTCGCGGACGCGGCGACGACCGAGATCATCCTCGGCGACGTGCGCAGGCCGGCCGAGATCCTGACGGACCCCGTCGTGCGGTCGATGATCGACTTCGCCCAGCCCGTCGGGCTGCTGTTCTTCGCCGTCCTGCACCACGTGGAGGACGGGGATCACCCGGAGCGGGCGGTGGCCGAGTTCCGGGCGGCCGTGCCGGGCGGCAGCTACCTGGCCATCTCGAGCCTCCGGCTGCCCGGACCGGACCTGCCCGAACTGCGCGCGGTCACCCTTGAGGGAGAGAAGGCGCACAGCGGCCCCCTCGGCTCTATGCGATGGCGGGAGGACGAGGAGATCCGGTCCTGGTTCGGAGACTGGGAACTGATCGCTCCCGGCCTGGTCCCGCTGGGGAGCTGGCGGACGCCCGTGCCGGTGAACACTCCCTATCCCGAGCTTCAGCACAGCTTCTCCGGCGGCGTCGCGAGGAAGCGGTAGCTCCGGTTCTCCTGGATCGTGAAACCACGGCCCTTTCGGGAGGACGTTTGTGCTCGGGCAGGCTGGAGGCGTGCGACCCGCCGTTTCCCGGTTCCGTCACCGTGACGGTGCCGCCGCGCCGGCCGGCCGGGCGCCTCGGCCGGCGAACCTGCCCGGGCTCGTGCCTTTCACCGCGGACCTGTTCGCGACCGGGAACGACCGGGACAACCGCGCGGCGGTGCGGGCCGTGCGGTCGGCCGACCTGGACCTGGCCGGCATCGCCGTCTACGGGCCGCGCAACGCCGTCGACAAGGTGACCAAGGGCGCGCATGCACCCGTAACCGCCGTACATGCGTAGGCTTACTTGGCGAGATCACTACTCGACCGGGGGCCGCCGATGGAACCTGCCGTGCCCGCCGCGCCAGTGCGCAAGATCGAACGCGAGTCACTGGAAGCGCGGAAACAACGCCTTGCCGCCGCCCGGCGGCGGGCGACGGCGCTCTTGGGAGCGGTCACCGTCCTGTTCATCGTGGTGACTGGCTTCGGCGTCCACGGCACGCTGCTCGGTTACGTGCAGGCCGGCTCCGAGGCCGCCATGGTCGGCGGCATCGCCGACTGGTTCGCGGTCACCGCCCTCTTCCGCCATCCCCTTGGCCTGCCGATCCCGCATACCGCGGTCATCGTCGAGCGCAAGGACCAGTTCGCGGCGACGCTCGGGCAGTTCGTCCAGGAGAACTTCCTGAACGCCGACGTGCTCGCCGACCGCATCCGGGGGGCGGGGCTCGCCCGGCGGCTGGCTTCCTGGCTGGCCGACCCGGACAACGCCGGGCGCTTCGCCGGGCACGCGGCCGACGTGGTGGTCACGCTGGCCGGGACGCTGAGTGACGAGGACGTGCAGAGCGCGCTCACCGCCGAGATGACCAGGGCGGCGGCGAACATCGACGTGGCACCGCTCGCCGGGCGGGTCGTCGGCGTCATGATCGCGGGCGGCCACCACCAGGTGCTGTTCAACACCCTGGTGACCGGGGCCGACCACTACCTCGAGACGCACCGCGAGGACCTGCGCGAACGGTTCGAGTCCGAGGCGCCCCGCTGGCTGCCCGACGTCGTTTACGGGCGGGCCTTCGACCGGCTGCACAGCCGACTGCGCGAGCGGCTGTCCGCCATGGCCGCGGACCCCGACGACGAGGCCCGCAAGCAGTTCGAGGACTGGATCGCCGGGCTCCCCGAGCAGCTCAAGACGTCAGCTTCGATGCGGGAGCGCGGCGAGACCATCAAGCGGGAGCTCCTGGCGAGCGAGGGCGTCCGTGACTGGACCTCGTGGCTGTGGAAGAACGCGAAGGAGTCGCTGCGCATGCAGGCGTCCGACCCGGACTCGCAGTTGCGCCGCCGGATCACCGTCGCCCTGGCGGCGGCTGGCCGGCGGCTCGGCGACGACCAGCCGCTGCAGGACAGCCTGTCCCGGGTGCTCGAAGCGGGCGCGCGTCGTCTCGCCGACCAGTTCCACGACGAACTCGCCGGGCTGGTCACCGGGACCATCCAGCGCTGGGATGCCACCGAGACCTCGACCCAGCTGGAACTGCTGCTCGGGCGTGACCTGCAGTTCATCCGCATCAACGGGACGGTGGTGGGCGCCGGAGTGGGCCTGGCCCTGCATGCCATCGCCCTCGCGCTCGCCTAAGAACCGTTCGCACGGGAGGAACTGCCGCTGATCAGCGTCTTGATGGCGTCCAGAGTCGGCTGCGACTCGCGGTGCAGCCTGCTGGTGTCCAGTCCCTCGTCGCCCATGACGACCAGGACCGCCTGGCTGCCGATCGCGTAAATCGTCACGGAGCCGCCGCTGCTCCTGGTCATGGCCTCGCGCAGCGCCCCGTGACCGGCCTCGCTCGACATGCGCTGCGCGAGGGCCAGCCAGGCCGCGGACAGCGCGGCGAGGTTATCCGGGTTCACCCCCCCGGTGTCCTCCCTGACGATCAGGCCATCACGGCTGGCCACGGCCGTGCCGGTGATCCCCGTCACCTTCTCCTGTAGCGCGCGCATCTCTGCGAGCAGGGCGTCCTCGGCCACCTGAGCTTTCCCCCTTGTAAATCTAAATCATGACTTCACTCCGGACGGCTGCGGAAAGGCCCCCACCGCCGGTACTGCGTGCTTCGTGCTATCCGCTGGATCTTCCCGGGTCGTAAGGCGCCGCCCGGAACCTTGCCGCCGTCTGAGCGGGGCAGCAGCGCCTGGATGCTCGCGACGAAGTTCCGGCGCCCCGGCTGGCCGGGCGGGACCTGCTGTCCCGGCTGGACCGGCAGGCCCGGCTCCCCGGAACGCGGCGGGGCAGGGCTGTCCCTACGACGGCGCGGCAGGCCCGTGGCCGGTTGGTCCACCGCGCCGCCGGCGGCAAGTACCTCGACTTGGACCTCGCCGCGGCCGGCAACACCGAGGTGATCAGGGCCAAGATGCGCACGGTCGAGTCGCTCCGCCTTAACGACACGGTCGAGGACATCCTGATCACCCTCGGCACGCAGTACCACCTGATCCGGCTGCTCAAGAACGTGGCCGGATCGCAGAACCTGTTCCTTTACCTCGTGCTCGACCGGAGCAAGGCGAACCTGGCGCTCGCCCGGCACCACCTGAAGCGGATCGAGAGCGAACTGGCGGTCTGACCGGGGCCGCGCCTTCCGTCGCGGCTTGCGCAACGGTTGGCCTGCCGCCGACGGGGCCGGGCGGACCAGGAGAACCTGGTGCGCCCGGCCCCGTCCTTTTGGCCCGGGTCAGGCCAGGTTGCCCCGGGTCAGGACAGGCGGTCGAAGACCTCGGCCTTGATCCGCGCGAGCCTGTCCGCGCGCTGTGACTTGTCCCGGCCGAGGTTCCAGTCGGTTTCGTCCGCCGTGCGAGCCTGATCGAGTAGGTCGGCGGGGGTTCGTTCGTTACTTGGCCAGAGCGAGAACTTCACGCCTCCACCCTAGACGCGGGGTGATCCTTGAGCGTGATCGGTGCCTGACTGACGGTGATTATCGCCCATGTGTGTTTGAAGACCCTTATCCAGAGCAGTTGCTGGGGGCACAGGACTTGTCTGCTGAACGGGAGAATTCCGTGATCATCCTCGGTCTCATCCTTCTGATAATCGGGTTCGTCGCGAAGATCGCGATCCTCTGGACGATTGGCATCATCGTGCTGGTCGTGGGCCTCATCCTGGCCCTTCTCGGCGCGGTGGGCCACGCCGTGGGAGGCCGTCGGCACTACTGGTAGATCCTCAACTGGACTGGTAAGTCCGCAAATGGGGGAAGGGGCGCGGGCCCGGTCTTCCGGGCCCGCC
>DAHWEX010000230.1 GCA_027326205.1 Actinomycetota bacterium | reverse complement strand
GGCGGCCGCCCCCGCGCCGCCCGCCGAGCTTCCCGGCGGGGGCAGGATCCTGTTCCCCGGCCACCGCCTGGTGGCGCTGTACGGGCACCCGGGCACGCCGGGACTCGGCGTGCTCGGGCAGCAGGACCTGGCCGCGAGCATCGTCCGGGCCAGGCGGCTTGCCGCCGTCTACGCGAGGCTCGGCACGGTGCCGGTGCTCCCCGCGTTCGAGATCATCGCCACGGTCGCGCAGGCGTCACCGGGCCCCGACGGCACCTACTCCGCCGAGACGCCGGTGCCGCAACTGCTGCCCTGGGTCCGCGCGGCCACGGCCGACGGCCTGTACGTGGTGCTCGACCTCCAGCCGGGCCGCGCCAGCCTGCTCGCCCAGGCGAAGCACTACCAGTCCCTGCTCGAGTCGCCCGACGTCGGCCTGGCCCTGGACGCCGAGTGGCAGCTGCAGCCGGGGCAGTTGCCGCTGCGGCAGATCGGCCATGTCGACGCCGGCCAGGTCAACAGCGTCGCCGCCTGGCTCGCGACGCTGACCGCCCGGCATCACCTGCCGCAGAAGGTCCTGGTGCTGCACCAGTTCCAGCTCGCGATGCTGGCCGGCGAGCGGCACCTGGACGCCAGCAACGCCAACGTCGCGATCGTCATCCACATGGACGGGCAGGGCACCCCCGCGGTGAAGCAGGCCACCTGGAACGCGGTCACCGCCGCCGCCCCGCGCGGGGTGTTCTTCGGCTGGAAGAACTTCCTGGTCAAGGACCACCCCATGCTCACGCCGGGCGAAACGATGGCCAAGGTCCCCACGCCGGTGATGATCTCCTACCAGTGACGCCGTTCCCGGGGACGCCGGTTCCCGTCAGTAGCCCTCTTCGTCGCCCGTCCAGCCGGCCTCGCCGAGCCGGACGCCCGCCTCGTCCAGCCGCGCCAGCATCTCCGCCGGGTCCGCGTACACGCGGTACGCGCCGGCCCGCTCCAGTTCCTCGCGGCCGTAGCCGCCGGACTGCAGCCCGATGCCGAGCGCCCCGGCGCGGCGCGCGGCCAGCAGGTCCCAGACGCTGTCGCCGACGACCATCGTGTGCCGGAGGTCCACCCCGAGCAGCGCGGCGGCGGCGAGGAACAGGTCCGGGTCCGGCTTCGCGTGGCGCACCAGGTCCCTGGTCACCATCGGGGTGGTCTCCGGGAGCCCGAGGAGCCGCAGCGCGGGCCGGGCGGTCGCGGCGTACCCGCTGGTCGCGATCGCCCAGCGGACCCCGGAGGCGGTCAGTTCGGCGAGGAGCTCCCGCGCGCCGGGCAGCGCGGACACCGAGCCCGCCTGCTTGAGGAACTCCGCGGCGTGCGCCTGCTGGAGCTTCTCGATCTCCTGCTCCGACAGCGACCGGCCGGTCTCCCGCAGCAGCGCCTGCACGAACAGGCCGCCGCTCATCCCGATCCGCCGGTGAATCCGCCAGACGGACAGGTCAATGCCGATCCCGCTCAGCGCGGTCCGCCACGCGATTACATGCTGATAAACGCTATCGATCAAAGTTCCGTCAAGGTCAAACAGGAACGCTGGCGTCGGTGGGTGCGGATAATCCATAGCAAGGAATTGTGTCACCGCGACCTGGCCACCAGCGGGCGAGAAGGCAAATTCCGGCCGCGGAATGGCGCACGGCCGGCCTGGGAATCCCGCCGGGTGCGGTCGTCCGCGCCGAGGTCCGCACGGCCGCCGGCTACGCCGCCCGAACGCGGCACCCGGCTCAGGCGATCTTCGGGGTGACCGGGGTGCCCAGTTCCACCGTCTTGCCCACCGTGCACAGGGAGTCGTGGGAGCGGCGGACCGCGCCCGGGAGGAGCTCGCGGGCCGCGTCGCCGCCCGCGCCCTCGGGGAAGGAGACGCGGAACGTGACCGCGATGTCCGTCAGGTGGCTGCCGAGCTGGTCGCGGACCTTCTCCGCCGCGACGTCCACCGTGAAGCCCGTCGGCTCCGCGCGGCGCGAGGTGAGGATGTCCACGTCAATGGACGTGCACGCGCCGATCGCGGCGAGCAGCAGCTCGACCGGGGTGAACTCGCCGTCGCTCCCGGTGCCGACCTGGATGGTCCCGCCTCGTTCGTTCGTGACCGTGTACTTGCCGGCCGCGTCCCGTGCGATGCTTACCTGCCGGTGCCCGTCTTGCGCCATTGCCGCCGCCTCTCGCCAGTCATCCGCTCATCCGCTCATCCGCTGGAAAACAGCGCTCGGACAACACCGCGCGCCGGGCGGCTATGCCCGGTGGCCCGTCCATTCCGCCGCGCGGCAGGAGGCCGACACTGCCCGCGGCTGTTCACGCTTAGCCCGGAGGGGAAGACCCTGAGGAAGGCCGTGCCGTTCGAGCGGCACTACCGGCTGGTGCTATTAACTGAACGGGAACCGTTCAGGCACAAAAGCCCGGACCGACCCGGACCGCGGAGGCGCGATGACGCAGATCACCGGTGACCGGCTCACCACCTTGTTCCGGCCGCGCGGCGGCGCCCTGGCCGGCGCGTCGGACAAGCCGGCGTTCTCGATCCTCGGCCATGCCAACCCCGTCCAGTTCGGCTTCGCGGAGCGAACCTGCCTGGTCAACCGGCGGGGCGCGGGCCCGGTCGCCGAGGCACCCGGCGCCGTGGCCACCCGGGCCAGGAAGGACAGCGACTGATGCGCACCGCCTTCACCGAACTGCTCGGCGTGCCGTACCCGATCGTCGGCTTCAACCGCTCGCCCGGCGTGGTCGCCGAGGTCACCAAGGCCGGCGGCCTCGGCGTCCTCGCCGCCTCCGCCTACACCCCGGAGGAACTCGACGCCCAGCTCAGCTGGATCGAGGAGCAGGCCGGCGGCCGGCCCTACGGCGTCGACCTGCTCGTCCCGGAGAAGTTCGCGGACGGTGACCCGGACAACCTGGTCGCGAGCCTGCGCGCGCAGATCCCGCAGGCGCACATCGACTTCGTCAACGGCCTGCTGGCCAGGTACGGCGTTCCCGAGGTCCCCGTCGCGCCGGTGGCGGACGAGATCGCGGCGGGCTTCACCCGCCGCGGCGCAGAGCCGCTGCTCGAGGTCGCGTTCGCGCACCGGATCTCGCTGATCGCCAGCGCCCTGGGCACCCCGCCGCCCGGGCTGGTCGCCCGGGCCAAGAAGGCGGGGATCGCCGTCGCCGCCCTGGTCGGCCAGGCCAAGCACGCCCGGCGGCAACTCGAGGCCGGCGTGGACGTGCTGATCGCCCAGGGCACCGAGGCCGGCGGGCACACCGGCGAGATCGCCACCATGGTGCTGACGCCGGAGATCGCCGGCATCGCCGGGGACCGGCCGGTGCTCGCCGCCGGCGGCATCGCCTCGGGGCGGCAGATGGCGGCCGCGCTCGCGCTCGGCGCGGCCGGCGTCTGGTGCGGATCGGTCTGGCTGTGCAGTGAGGAGGACGTCGCCGTCCAGGCCATCAAGGGCAAGTTCCTCGCGGCGGCCAGCTCGGACACGCTCCGCTCGCCGACCCGGACCGGCAAGCCCGCCCGGCAGCTGCGCACCGCCTGGCACGAGGAGTGGCTGCGCCAGGACAGCCCCGCCGCGCTGCCACTGCCGCTGCAGATGATGCTGGTCACCGAGGCCTGGCGGCGCATCGACGCCGCCGCGGAGGCGGGCCATGAGGGCGCGCTGCGCCTGGAGTCGTTCTTCGTCGGCCAGGTCGTCGGCTCGTTCGACGCGGTCCGGCCCGCCGCCGAGATCACCAGGCAGCTGATGGCCGACTGCGAGCAGCGCATCAGGGAACTCGGAGCCCTGCTTTGACCGGGCCTCGCGGACGCGTTCGGTTCGCGCGGCTGGAAGGACGCGCACCCGGTGACTGAGCGGCTCGATCCTCGTACCCCCGTCATCGTCGGCGTCGGGCAGGCTTCCGAGCGCCTCGGCGACCCCGGCTACCAGGGGCTGCCGGCCGTCGGCCTGGCCGCCGCCGCGCTGCGCGCCGCCCTGGACGACGCGGCGGCCGGCGGGCCGGCCGGCCCGGGGGCCATCGCCGCCGCCGTCGACACCGTCGCCGGGGTCCGCCAGTTCGAAATCTCCGCGCCCGGCGCGCGGGCGCCCCTCGGCCGCTCCGACAACTTCCCCCGCTCGGTGGCCGGCCGGGCCGGCCTGTCGCCCGCCCGCGCGATCCTGGAGGTCGGCGGCGGGCAGGCGCCGCAGCACCTGGTCAACGAGTTCGCCGCCGCGATCGCCGCCGGGCGGGCGGAGGCGGTCGCGCTGTTCGGCGCGGAGGCGATCTCGACCGTCGAGCACTTCGCGGCGGCGCAGGCGGCGGACCGCCCGGACTTCACCGAGCACGCCGGCGGCCCGCTGGAAGACCGGGGCTACGGCCTGGCGGGCCTGATGTCGGCCACGCTGGCCAGCCACGGCCTGACCGGCGCCCCGAGCCAGTACGCCCTCATCGACAACGCCCGCCGCGCCCGGCTCGGGATGTCCCGGGAGCGGTACGCCGCCGCGATGGGGGAGTTGTTCGAGCCGTTCACCCGCGTCGCGGCCGCCAACCCGCACTCGTCCGCCCCGGTAGAGCGGACGGCCGCGGAACTGGTCACGCCGACGGCGCGCAACCGGCCCATCGCCGACCCCTACACCCGCTACATCGTCGCCAGGGAGAAGGTGAACCAGGGGGCGGCCGTGCTGCTGATGTCGGTGGCGGCCGCCCGCCGCCTCGGCGTGCCCGCGGACCGCTGGGTGTTCCTGCCCGGCCACGCCGACCTGCGCGAGCGCGACCTGATGGAGCGAGCCGACCTGTCGCGCAGCCCGGCGGCCGTGCTCGCCGCCAGGCACGCGCTCGACATGGCGGGCATCACCGCGGCCGGCCTCGCCAGCATCGACCTCTACAGCTGTTTCCCCGCCCCGGTCTTCAACGTCGCCGACGGCCTCGGACTCGCCGCCGGCGACAAGCGCGGCCTCACCGCGACCGGCGGCCTGCCGTTCTTCGGCGGCCCCGGCAACAACTACTCGATGCACGCCATCGCCGAGATCGTGGCCCGGGTCCGGGAGGCCCCGGGCAGCTTCGGCTTCGTCGGCGCCAACGGCGGGATCATGAGCAAGTACTCGGCCGGCGTCTACTCGACGGCCCCGGCGGAGTGGCGGCCCGATAACAGCGAGGAACTGCAGGCGGAGGTGGACGCCTGGCCGGCGCCGGCCGAGGCCCGCGACCCCGGCGGCTGGGCGACGATCGAGAGCTACACGGTCCGGCATGCCCGCGACGGCAAGAGGTCGGGCATCGTGATCGGCCGCCTCGACGCCGACGGGCGCCGGTTCGTCGCGCGCGGCGACGACCGCGACGAAGCGCTCGTCGGCCTGCTGAGCACGGGAGAGCCGATCGGGCAGCGGGTATACGTCAGGTCGTTCGGCTTCGGCAACCGGGTCACGGTGAGCGAGGAGCGGATGGCCGCGCTGTTCCCGCCCGAGCCCCCGCGGTGACGCGGCCGCCAACCTCGCGGGCTGCGCGTGCGGTGACCAGGAAGCGGCGCGCGGGTAGGGTCCTGCGCGCTCATCTGCCGTGCGGCGCGCGGCAAAGGGGCCTCCCGGCGCGCTCATCAGCCGCATAGCCGGATATTTCCGTCATCGCCCTCCGGCATGATCGCGGAGACTTTGTTCCTCGCGGAAGATGCGCAGCTTATAAGCGTATTAAGTCTCCGCCGGAAATTAAGTCTCCGGGATCATGGCCTGGGCCGATATCCGTTATTCCGGCTACCTGCCGTTATGCGGGCCGCGGCCCGGCGCGGGGAGGCGGCGCCCCGGAAAGGCAGCGAAGCCCCGCTGCCCCCGGCCCGTGAATCACCGGGGCAGCACGTGCGGGTTCAGCGTGCCCGTGGGGTCGAACGCGCCGCGGATCCGCGCGAAGAGCGTCCGCTCGGCCTCGCTGCGCGCCAGGTGCAGCCACGGCGCCTTCAGCGCTCCGATGCCGTGCTCGGCCGAGATCGACCCGCCGAGCGAGGCGACCAGGGAGAACACCGAGTCCTCGTGCCGTCCGTCGGCCGGCCCGGCCGGGACGATGTTCACGTGCACGTTCCCGTCGGCGACGTGCCCGAAGGTGATCACCCGGGCCCCCGGGTCCGCGTCGGCGACCGCGGCGCCGACCGAGGAAGCCAGTTCCGCCCACCGCGCGGCCGGCGCCGACACGTCGAGCTTCAGCGGCACGCCGAGGAACCCCGCCGCCTCGGGAGGGCGCTCGCGGTAGGACCACAGCCGGCGCCGGTCGGCGGCGGACTCGCCGACGGCGGCGGGCAGGTCGCCGATCAGGTCCGCGAGGTCGTCGAGCGCGCCGGGTCCGGCCGCGTCGAGCAGCAGGTACGCCGGCGAGGGGGCCGGCAGCGGCGGCGCGAGGCCGGCGTGCGCCTGGAGCACGGACAGCCCCGCCGCCGTGAAGAACTCGGCGCAGACCAGCCCGGGCACCGACACCAGCGCCTGGCGCGCCAGCTCGTGCAGCGCGGGAAGGTCGTCGACACCGATGATCGCGGTCACGTTGTCCCGCAGTCGCGGCACCAGTCGCAGCCGCGCCCCGGTGACCACCGCCAGGGTGCCCTCCGAGCCGGCCAGCAGCGACGGGTAGTCGTAGCCGGTGTTGTCCTTGGTCAGCCCGGCCAGGTGGGACACGACGGTGCCGTCGGACAGCACGGCCTCGATGCCGCGCAGTTGGGCGCGCATCGGCCCGTAGCGCAGCACCCGGACCCCGCCGGCGTTGGTGGCCACCGCGCCGCCGACGGTCGCGCTCTCCCGGCTGGCGATCTGGATCGGCAGGTCCAGGTCGGGTGCGGCGTCGGCGACGCGCTGCAGGGTGACCCCCGCCCCGGCGCTCACCTGCGAGGCATCCCGGTCCACGGGCGACAGGCCGGTCAGCCGGGCGAGGCTGAGCAGCACCTCGCCGTGCAGCGGCACCCCGCCGCCGACCAGCCCGGTGTTCCCGCCTTGCGGCACGACGGCCACCCCGGCGCCGGAGCACAGGGCCAGCACCGCCGCGACCTCGCCGGTATCCCGGGGCCGCACCACGGCCGCCGCCCGGCCGCGGAACCGCCCGGTCCAGTCGACGGCGTACCCGGCCGCCGCGTCCCCGGTGAGCACGTGCTCCGGGCCGACGATGCCGACGAGCGATGCGGTCAGCGCCTCCATGTACTCGTTATAGCGCACCACTCCGCCCTCAGGCCGTGCGCGGCCGTGCGGTCAGGAACTGCGACTTCTTAACGGCCGGCCGCCGGGCGTTTTGTGAGTGATTGACTCACTTACCCGTATACTGACGCGTGTGTCAGGTAAACGAAGCGCCTACGCGCGGTTCCCCGAGGTGATCGCCGCCGCCGTGCGGGTGTTCGCCCGGGACGGCTACCGCTCGGCGCACATGAGCGACGTCGCGCGGGAGGCGGGCCTCTCCGAGGCGGCCCTCTACCGCTACGTCGACGGCAAGGAGGGGCTGTTCGTGCTGGCGATCAGGCACGCGTTGCTCCTTGAGCCGCTCCCGGGTGCGGATGAGCCGGGCGGGCAGTTCCCGCTCACGACGCCGCCGCTCGCGGAGATGATCCAGACCGCCCGTGAGTTCGTGGCCGCCGAGGTCCCGTTCGGCGCCCTCGCGCGGGCCCTGCGCATCGCGGACCCGCCCGACCCGTACGCCGAGCTGCGGCAGGTCATGGGCGAGCTGTTCGCGCTGGAGGAACAGACCGCCCAGGCGGCGGACATGATCGAGCGCTCCGCCCGCGAGCTGCCGGAACTCGCCGACCTGCTCAACACCGGCCTGCGCCGTCCCGTCCTCGACGCGCTGACCGATTACCTGGACTCCCGCGCCAAGGTCGGCAAGCTGCGGGCGACGCCGGACACCGCCGCCACCGCCCGCCTGGTGCTGGAGACGCTGACCTGGTTCGCCCGGCACCGGCAGAGCGATCCCTACGGCGCGGCGATTCCGTCTGAGCTGGCCCAGGAGACCGCGGTCGACGCGCTGCTGCATGCCCTGGTTCCGCCCCGGTACCTGACAGGAGAACGCCCATGAACGGCATTGCGGTCAAGGTCGACGGGCTCACGATGAGCTACGGCGGCCGTGAAGTGCTCAAGGGCGTCGACTTCGAGGTCAAGGCCGGCGAGGTCTTCTGCCTGCTCGGGCCGAACGGCGCGGGCAAGACCACCACGATCGAGATCCTCGAGGGCTTCCGGTCGCGCGCCGGCGGCACGGTCAGCGTCCTCGGCATGGATCCCCAGGCCCAGCCCACCAGGCTCCGGGAACGCATCGGCATCGTCTTGCAGGAATGCGGCTTCCCGCGTCAGGCCCGGGTGGCGGAGCTGATCGACAGCTGGCGCGGCTACTACCGCAGCCCGCGCGACCTGGAGGACCTGCTCAAGGTCGTCGAACTGACCAAGGACCGGAACGTCCAGGTGCGCCGCCTGTCCGGCGGCCAGCGCCGCCGCCTCGACCTCGCCCTGGCCCTGGCGGGCGACCCGGAGCTGATCTTCCTCGACGAGCCGACGACCGGGTTCGACCCCGAGTCGCGCCGCCGCTGCTGGTCGGCGGTCGAGAACCTCCGCGACCTGGGCAAGACGATCGTGCTCACCACCCACTACCTCGACGAGGC
>DAHWEX010000212.1 GCA_027326205.1 Actinomycetota bacterium | reverse complement strand
CAGGCCGCAGGCCAGCAGCGACAGCAACTGAAGGCGCAGCGCCAACGGGACGCCCGGCCGCCGCAGGGCCGCCTGGCAATGCTCAGCGACCGCTGCCGGATCATACTGGGCCATTAGCATGCCGATGCTCAGCCGCGCCTGCGCCTGCGCGACGGGATCGGTCAGGTCGCTGTCCGAGGCGGTAAGCACCTTGGCCGCCTCGGCGGCCCGGCCGGCCTGCACGAGCAGGCCGATGGCCTGGACGGCTGCCTCGCCGCGCCCGGGCCCGCCGCGCGGCATGAGGTCCAGGGCACGGCAGGACAAGGGGGCGGCCACGGCCGGGAACACCTGCCCGATCTGCGCCGCGGCCCGCCGCAGCAGGCCGGCCGAGGCTACGTCGCCAGGCTCGGCGACCTCCATGACCAGCTGCGCGACGTCGGCCGCCGAGGCCCCGTGCCTAAGCATCACCTCGACCGCGGTGCGCCGCATGTTCCGCCGCACCGCTTTGGGCAGGCTGGCATCGACGGCCTCGCGGACCAGGTCGTGCCGGAAACCGAGACGGTCCCCCTTATCGGCAAGGAGCCCCGCGGCGGTCGCCTCCCTGATCTCGCCTCGCAGTTCCAGCGGCGGCCGGCCGAGCAACCCGGCCAGCTCATCAAGGGAGAAGCTGCGCCCGAGCACCGAAGCCATCTCGATGGCGTCCCTGGCAGGCACGGTCAGCCGCGCGAGCTGGCCGGACACTGAGTCGATGAGCCGTCGCGGCAGGCGAGCGGCCGGGACCAGCCTGGCCGTGCCGCCGTTAACGGTCACGAGGCTTTCCGCGCGCAGTCCGCGCAGCAGCTCGGTCAGCAGGAACGGCTGGCCGTCCGCCCGGCCGAGTGCTTCCCGCAGCGCCTCATCGGGCTCGCCACCGAGCATGTCACGCGCGACCTGCGCGACCGCCGTCTCGTCCAGGGGGCCAAGCGGGATCTCGGTCGCGCCCGCCGCCTCCAGCCGGGCGACCGCGTCCAGCGCGGCATCCTCCAGTTCACCACGGCGCATCGACAGCAGCCAGCTGATCCGGTGGGTGGCCAGCCGCCGGGACAGCGCGGCCACGGCGCTGGCGGAGGCGGCATCGGCCCATTGCAGGTCATCGACGACCACGAGCAGCGGTACACGGCGCGCCGCTTGCTCCAGTGATTCCTGCAGCTCGCGCAGCAGCCAGAACCGCTGGTCAGGAGCCTGGCTGAGTTCCTGGAGCCGCGCGGGATCGACGGGCGGGTCGTCCGTCGAGACAAGGGCGTCCAGGATCGCACCGAGCGGCACCGCCCGGGCCGCGGGGTCCCCGCCCCCGCAGAACGCCGGGATCCCGTCGTTCGCGGCCAGTCTTGCCGCCTCGGCCAGCAGCGTAGTCTTCCCCGCGCCCGCGGGGCCGGTGACGAGCACGACGCTGCCACGCCCGGCGATGAGCGCTTTCAGCTGCCTGCGCAGCGCCTCGACCTGAGACTGTCGGCTGCGCAAAATGGGAGGCACCGGCCCATCGTAATTGACGTCCCTTGCGTCCGGCTTCCGCATTGTCGGCCTTCGACCGTGTCAAGATCGAAAATATGATCTATATGATCAGTTTCGTCATCGGGGCGTGCGGATGATCTGGCCGACGGCCTGCCCGCTCGCGGCGGGGCGGCGGGCTTCGACGGCATTCCTTTCGTTGACGGGGTGTTCTCAGAGGCCCTGGCTGGCGAGCCAAGACAGGGTGAGGTCGGCGACCTCGCGCCATCCGTGATCGAGGACCAGCGAGTGGCCGCGGTCGGGGAATACGTGGTAATCGGTGACCGCGCCTGAGCCGGCGTAGAGCTTGTAGGCGGCCCGGGCCACCACTTCAGGTACCGTGTGGTCCTTGCCGCCGCCCGTGATCAGCAGCGGCCCGCGGTCCCGCTTCCTGGTATCCACCGCAGCCGGGGACGATTTCTTGAAGTTCGCGGCCGAGGCCTCAAACAGCGGCTTACCTGGCCCCGGAATTACGTACCTGTCGAACAGCTCGCCCGATTCCTTCTCGGTGAGCGCGTTGCCCAAGCCGTAGCGGAACTGCTTCTTCGTGAGCATTACCGCCCGCTTGCTGTTGCCGGGCCTGGACAGCACTGGGAACCCGGAGCGGATCTGGGCGAACGGCAGCGGCCTGACCCCCTTGATCTGGCCGGGGTCGATCGCGATCGCCGCCGCGACCGCGCCCTGGGCCAGCAACTTCTGCGCGATGAGGCCGCCGAACGAGTGGCCGATCACGACCGGCTTGGCCGGCAGGCGGCCGATGACGTCGAGGTAGCCGCTGGTGATGTCGTCGATGCCCTTGTTCGCGACAGCCGACGCATTTCTCCTGGTCTGTTCCACGCTGGCCGAGTCCCCGGGCCAGCCCGGCGCTATGGGCCTGTAGCCAGCCGTGCGGTACAACTCGACCCACGGCTGCCATGCGTCATAGTGAATCCAAAGCCCGTGAATGAAGACAACGGGGACTGGTAGTAGTTCGTTCATTTTCTCCTCCAGAGATGTCATAGAGACTTATTAGTAGCTCTCGGCAAACAGGCCGTCACCGGACCCGGCGCCCCGGCGCGCGACGGTGCCGGGGCCACCAGGCCTGGGTGGTTCAGGCGGCCGCGCCGGCGGCCTTGAGGATGACCCAGGTGACCGCGCCGGGGTCGCTGATCATGGACAGGTGGGGGGCGTTGATCTCCGTGATGTGCGCCCCGGCCCGCT
>DAHWEX010000197.1 GCA_027326205.1 Actinomycetota bacterium | reverse complement strand
ACCGGGCGGTTCGTCGGCAACTGGCTGCCGATCGGGGTGCCGGGATCCTCGTAGCCGTGGTTCTGGTCGGTGATGTAGACGTAGGGGCCGGTCCACACATCGTCCTCGATGACGACCGACTCGTGCGCGACGATATGGCTGCCCCGGCCGATCACGCAGCGGTCGCCGATCGCCAGCAGGGTCAGCTCCCAGAGGTCCTGGCCGGGCAGGGTGCCGGCGCTCATCGTGACGAACTGGCCGATGAGGGTGCCCTCGCCGATCTCGATCCCGCCCTCGCCGAAGACGGCGCCGGGCGGGAACGCCATGATCGATCCCTGGCCGAATGCCTTGAACGCCCGGCCGGCCGGCGTATCGGCGGTCACCAGCCCGACCCGCTGGAACTCGCGCCACCCCCAGTGCACGGCCCGCCAGAGCGCATCCCGTCTAGCCGTGCCAACCCGCCACTTAAGCCTCGTCCACCACGTCACGGCCTCATTCTGCCGTGCCCCGCGCCTAGCCAGCGGCCGCTCGCCGCATGCGCGGCGACGCCTGCCGGCAACCGGGCCGGAGGACGGGCCTGGAGCGTGAAACCCGGAACCGTTCGGGATGACTATGAAGGTCAGCCCGTGCCGAGTCGCGGCGGCGCTCCCAGCCTGGCCACCGCCAGCAGGGCGATGCCGCGTTATGCCTCGGCTTTTCGAAATCGCATCGGATCATTAAGTGGTGTTAGGACATGATCACGGAATTTTGCTGCACCACGGAGTTTTGGTGCTCGTATAGCGCGTTTATATTCCGCGGTGCCAGAGAATTCCGTGATCATCGCCCGGCTTGCGAGGCCCGACCGCCACGGCAGTCACGCGGCTTAACCCCAGGCGAAATCACCACGCCTTTCCCAGCCCCGGCCCGCACCACGGACGGGCCACTCGAGTGCTCCTGCCTGCGGCTGCCAGCCGCAGCGGCCGCCTCGGTTAGGCCAGTGGAAGCAGGCGGGTGCCGGGGCGGCGGGTCGCCGGGCCGACCGAGCGGCCGGTGACCGTGGCCGCGAGTTGGCCGCAGGCACCGTCGATCTCACGGCCGCGGGTGTCGCGAACGGTCACCGCGACGCCGTGGCCGGCCACGCGGCGGACGAACTCCTCCTGGACGCCGGGGCGGGAGGCGGTCCACTTCGAGCCGGGCGTCGGGTTGAGCGGGATCAGGTTCACGTGCGCGAGACGCCCGGCCAGCAGGCTTCCCAGCAGGTCCGCGCGCCACGGCTGGTCGTTGATGTCCCTGATCAGCGCGTACTCGATGGAGACCCGGCGGCCCGTCGCCGCGGCGTAGTCCCAGGCCGCGTCCAGCACCTCGGCCACCTGCCAGCGGCGGTTCACCGGGACGAGCTCGTCGCGGGCCTCGTCGTCGGGAGCGTGCAGCGAGACGGCAAGGCGCACCGTGAGCTTTTCGTCCGTCAGCCGCCTGATCGCCGGGACCAGGCCGACCGTCGACACCGTGAGCGAGCGCTGCGAGATGCCCAGGCCGGCCGGGGCGGGGTCGGTCAGCCGGCGGATCGCGCCGATGAGGTTCTTGTAGTTGGCGAGGGGCTCGCCCATGCCCATGAAGACGATATTGGAGACGCGGGAGGTGGCCGTCGGCTGCGATCCGGTGTGCACGGCCCGCTCCCCCGCCACGACCTGGGCGACGATCTCGGCCGCGGACAGGTTCCTGGTCAGGCCCGCCTGCCCGGTGGCGCAGAACGGGCAGCCCATCCCGCACCCCGCCTGCGACGACACGCACATCGTGACCCGGTCCGGGTACTTCATCAGCACCGACTCGACGAGCGCGCCGTCGTGCAGCCGCCAGAGCATCTTGCGGGTGGCGCCGTCGTCACAGGTCAGCTCCCGCTCGGAGGTCAGCAGCCGGGGCAGCAGCTCATCGCACAGCGTGGCGCGGATCCCGGCCGGGAGGTCTGTCATATCCTCGGGAGTATCGGTGTACCTGGTGAAATAGTGCCTGGACAGCTGATCCGCGCGGAAGGGCTTCTCTCCCAGCGCCGTAACAGCCGCACGCCGGCCGGCCAGGTCGAGGTCGGCAAGATGGCGAGGTGGGTGAGTCACGGCGCCTCCGTTCGGGATTTTGCGGCAAAGGTTAGGCGTTTACCTCTCTGTGAGTACTTGATCACAGAGGGCAAACAGGTCGATAGTGGGAATATGGCGATTATGCTGTCAGGTCCAGATCCGTTCCCGCCGGTGGTCACGCTGCTCGACAGCGTGAACCCGTACGGGTCCAGGCGGCTGACGGTGGAGTTCGACGGGACCACCACGGCCGCTTACCTGCGTGACGAGACGACGGTAATCGCCGCCACCTGGATAGCCAACCATGTCCGCGCACCGCGCACGACCGATCCGGACAGGATCAACGCCGGGCGGGCGCCCGTTATGCCCGCCGACCGCACCCGGCACCCGCGCGGCCGGCCGCCGCTCGACCCCGCCGTCTTGCAGGCGCTCTGGTTCGAGGAGGGCGACGGGGTCGCCCTCCTCGAACGCGGCACCCTGCTCGCGGTGATCCCCGGCTGGGCGGATTCCAGCCGGGGCATGCCCGGCTACAGCAGGGACGTGATCGGGCAGACCCCGTTCGCCTGGTCGCTCGACGACGCCGTCGACGGGCTCGGCCCCCGAGTGGAGCGGGCCGCCGCGTTCTGGCAGTGGCGCGACTCTCCGGGCGGCTGGACGCAGTTCCAGTCGGCCGCGCTCGGCCACCTCACGTCGCGACTCGGCCCCGGCGCGCACTACTGGGACGGGGCTCCGGGCAAGCGGCCCGCGATCGGGATCTCCGAACGGCCCGCCGACGCCGACCGGCCCTATACGATCCTGTCCACCATCGGGATGAGCGCGCAGCGGATGCCGGTGGTCGAGCAGGTCGTCGACGACCCCTCCGACTACGCCCGGATCGAACTCGCGGTCGCCACGACGCTGCCGTCCGGCGTGGCCGCCCTGGTTTTCCTGTGGCTGGCGGGGTATCCGTGGCGCTCGGTCACCTGGTTCGGCCCCGGGCACAACATCCGCTGGTACGACAAGCCGTCGACATTCCCGCTCGGCGGGGGCTACGAGGGCGTGCTGCTGCTCGAAGACCCGTCCGGGCTCGCCGGGCCGACGGCGCCCGACCTGTCCGGGTTCTCGGTCGACGGCGATCCGGTGCGCTGGCTGTGGGTCGTCCCTGTCACCGAGCGGTCCCGCCAGTTCGCGAAGGAATACGGCTCGGCCGCCCTGGTGAACCGGCTCGGGGCGCAGGGCCGGAGCTGGATTGTCACTCCGCCGTCGTAGGACCGCGAACGCATTTCCCCGCGGTCAGGAGTTCCGGGCAAGGACCGCGCTAACCAGCCAGGGCGCGAAGCCGGACAGCGGCGGGGATACCGCGGCCGACGGGAACCGTCGCCCGCGCGCTAGCGGACGAAGGCCGCTAGCAGGAGCCAGACGACCGGGGCGCAGGCGAGGAGGGAGTCGATGCGGTCGAGGATGCCGCCGTGGCCGGGCAGGAGGGTGCCCATGTCCTTGATGGAGAGGTCGCGCTTGATCACGGACTCGGCCAGGTCGCCGAAGACGGCGGCGGCCAGGGCCGCGATACCGGTGACAACACCCTGCCACCAGTGGCCGTGGAGCACGGTGGGGAGCATGATCGCGCCGGCCACGACGCACAGGAAGGCGGAGCCCGCGAGGCCTTCCCACGTCTTCTTCGGCGAGATGACCGGGGCCATCTTGTGTCCGCCGGTGAACGGGGTGAGGGTGATGCCGGCGAAGTAGCCGCCGATGTCGCTGCAGATCGTGAGGACGATGAAGATCAGCACCCGCTTGCCGCCGTCGTGCTCGGCGAGCATCGCGCTCACCGTGGCGCCGAGCAGCGGCAGGTAGGCGACCGCGAACACGCTGGCGGTGACGTCTCTCACGTAGCCGTCGGTGCCGCGGAACATGCGGTAGACCAGGATGCCGAGCACGGTCAGCGCGAAGGCGGCCATGACCGCTCCGCCGGCCGCCCAGTAGGCGGCGGTGATCATCGCGGCGCCGCCGAGGGTTACCGGGATGAACGTGACGTTGATGCCCTTGGTCTTCAGGGCGCTGCTCAGCTCGTGCAGGCCGATCGCCAGGGCGACGCCCATGTAGATGAGGAAGGTCGCCTTCACCGTGAACAGGGTGAGCAGGGCGAGACCGCCGAGAACCACGCCAACGCCGATGGCGACGGGCAGGTTCCGGCCGGTGCGAATGGTATGCGATCCTGGCGTACCCGGCTCCGGCTGCGGAGTCGGGCTTTCCGGGGTGATGTCCGCGGTGCTCACGAGATGATCGGTGCGGTGCGAGGGCGTAGGCGGGTGCTCAGATCTCGAGGAGCTCGGCTTCCTTGTGCCTGAGCAGTTCGTCGATCTTCGCGATGTAGGAGTCGGTAAGCTTCTGCAGCTCGCCTTCGGCCCGGCGCACCTCGTCCTCGCCGGCTTCCGCGTTCTTCACCATCTTGTCCAGCGCGTCCTTGGCGTGACGCCTGATGTTGCGGACGCTGATGCGGCTGTCTTCCGCCTTGGACCTGGCGGTCTTGACGTACTCGCGGCGTCGCTCCTCGGTCAGCTCCGGGAAGACCACGCGGATGAGCACGCCGTCGCTGGTCGGGTTGACACCCAGGTCGCTGTTCCTGATCGCCTTCTCGATCGCGCCGGCGGAACCCTTGTCGAAAGGCTGAATGGTGATCATCCGCGGCTCGGGCACGTGGAAGGAGGCGAGCTGGTTCAGCGGCGTCTGCGTGCCGTAGTACTCGGCGGTGATCTTTGAGAAGACAGTGGGAGTAACACGGCCGGTGCGGATGTTGCTGAAGTCTTCCTGGGCGACCGTGACGGCCTTGTCCATCTTCTCTTCTGCTTCGAAGAGGGTGTCATCGATCATGGTTCAGCTCCTGTGCACTGACGGCGGCGTTGACCACATTACCCGCGGAACCTTGTTCTTTTTGCTCTGCCCGCTGGCTTCGTGCGCCAGACCCGCCAAAAAGAACAAGGTTCCGATGCACGGGCGCCGCGCGGCCCCGTACTTACTGACACGGGACCGCGCGACGCGCGTTGCTACTGCTATTCGGCGCTTTTTCGACCTCTTCGTGAGGCGCGTAGCGCCTCACCGCCTCGCTTGTTACGCCTGCCCGACCCGGAAGCGGGCGAACGCCTGCACGTTCACCTTGTTGGCCGCGAGGATCGCCTTGATGGTCTGCTTCGGGTCCTTCACCGACGCCTGCTCGGTGAGCACGACGTCCTTGAAGAAGGCACCGAGGCGCCCCTCGACGATCTTGCCGATCGCCTGCTCCGGCTTGCCTTCCTCGCGGGTGATCTCCTCGGCGATCCGGCGCTCCTTCTCGACCACGTCGGCGGGCACCTCGTCACGGGTGACGTACTGAGCGCCAGCCGCCGCGATCTGCTGCGCGACGTCCTTGGCGACCTCTTCGCTGTCAGCGTCGAGCTGGACGAGCACGCCGAGGGTCGGCGGCAGGTCACGGTCGGACTTGTGCAGGTAGGTGGCCACGTAGCCGCCGTCGAGCAGGGCGTACCTGCCGAGCTCCAGCTTCTCCTTGATGGAGGAGCTGGCGTTCTCGATGAGCTGCTCGACGGTGACGCCGTCCTCGGTGACGGTGCCGAGCAGGGCGAGCCGGTCGGCGGGCTTGCTGGTGATGGCGGCCTTCGCGATCTTGGCCGCGAGCTGCTGGAAGCCCTCGTTCTTGGCCACGAAGTCGGTCTCGCAGTTCAGCTCGACCAGAATGCCCGCGCTGGTGCCCGCAAGCTCGGCGGTCACCAGGCCGTTGGCGGCGGTCCGGTCGGCCCGCTTGCCCGCGTCCTTGACGCCCTTCTTGCGCAGCAGTTCGATGGCCTCCTCGATGTTGCCATCGGCCTCGGCCAGGGCGTTCTTGCAGTCCATCATGCCGGCGCCGGAGAGGTCCCGGAGCCGCTTAATGTCGGCGGAGGAAATATTCGCCATTGTCTCTTCCTCGCTCTGGAGTGGTTAGCAGCTGGTTGTCAGCGTCACTCGGCGGTCTCGGCGGTCTCGGGGGTCTCGACA
>DAHWEX010000166.1 GCA_027326205.1 Actinomycetota bacterium | reverse complement strand
GACCTGGGCAAACAATGGGTGAGACAGGTCGGCGTTCTGGCTGCATGCCACTATCCGGCGCGGCGTCCGGCCGCCCGTAGGTGATCAACTTGGTATCACCCCGAGGGGTGCCGTCAGTTTTTCTGGCTACGGTCTCGCGCGCCTGAACACACGTTTCCGCAGCTCATATCCCCTTTTTGGGCGCCACGCCGACGTAACTTGGGATTAGCGATGCCGCTCAGCCGACGGCTGGGCTGCCGAGGGCGCTAGCCGGACTGTTTGAGGGTGAAGCCCCAGGTTAGGACTTTGGCGGCGTCTTGCGCGGCGGCGGTGAAGCCGGTTGGCGGGGAGCCGAGCACGACGCCGATCAGGGTGCGGCCGTTGCGGACGGCCTCGAACAGCAGCGTGTGCCCGGCCGCGTCGGTGAAGCCGTCCTTGATGCCTACCGCGCCCCGGTAGGTGTAGATGAGGGAATCGGAGTTCGTGACGGAGACCGCGCTGTGGGTGCTCGTCTTGGGCAGGTTGTAGGAGCGCCGGGCGACGATGGAGCGGAACTCCGGGTAGGCCATCGCGGCCTCGCCCAGTATCACCAGGTTGGCCGGGGTGGAGTACGTGGACGTCTCCGTGGGGTACGGGAGCCCGTCCGGTGAGGTGAAGTGCGTGCCGGTCAGGCCGAGCGCGGCCGCTTCCGCGTTCATCTTCGCGACGAACGCCGGAAGACCGGGGCCGTAGGCACTGGCGAGGGTGTAGGCGGCGTCCGCGGCGGACACGATGAGCATGATGCGCAGCAGTTCGTCGACGGTGAACCGCTGACCGGGGATGAGGCCGGCGGCGTTCGCGCTGTACCTGGCCACGTAGCCGGTTACCGCGCCCGGCACGGCGAGTTCCCGGTTCAGGCCGCCCGCCCGGAGGATCACGAGCGCGGTCATCACCTTGGTGATAGAGGCGATCGGCCGGGGCGCGGTCAGGCCCTGCGCCCAGAGCACCTGGCCGGTGGCGGCGTCCACCAGGACGCCCTCCTTCGCCTTGACGCCCTGCGGGGCGCCGGCCACGGCGAGCATCGGCCCGGACGCGGTCTTCCCGCGTGCGGACGCCGGGACCATCGCGATCACTACCTGGGACGAGGAAACCGGATCGGCCGCGCGCTTGGCCGCGGCGGCGCCGTGGGCGTAGGCGAGGCCGGGCGCGGCCGAGCAGCCCGCGGCGACCGCGCCGACGGTCACGGCCAACCCAGCGATCGTCAACCGTGCGGCCAGGCGCATAAAACTCCATCGGGTGCGGGTCCGGGCAAACCAGACCCGATCGTAGGGGCTTACGCCGGTCGATGCCCGGCCAATCAGCGAACCGCCGACCCGGCCCGCGGCCGCGGCCGGCGATCGGCGATCGGCGATCGGCCAATCACCTCATGCGTTCATCCGGTGACGGGAAGCCATAACCGGACGGCCAGGCCACGCAGCCGCGCTTCCGGTCCGGCGTCCCGGCTCGCCGCCTTCCCCTGGCGCGCCGGGTGACCGTCAGCCGGAGGCCCGGGAGAGGACCGCGGCGAGGGCCCGGCGGGCCTCGCCCGCTATCTCTCCCGGGTCGACCGCGGTGAGCCTGCCGTCGCGCTTCAGGATGCGGCCGTCCGCCAGGACCAGGTCGACATCGCGCGGGGTGGCCGCGGTGACCAGGAGGCGCGCCGGGTCGGTGACGACGCCCAGGCTCGGGGATTCGGGCGAGACCACGATGATGTCCGCGCGCTTGCCGACCGTCAGCGAGCCGGTGATCGCGTCCAGCCCCAGGGTGCGGGCGCCCTCGATCGTGGCCAGGCGCAGGACCTCCCTGGCGGTCAGCGCGAACTCATCGCGTGCCTGCCCGTTGGCGCAGGCCTGGGTCACCTTCATGACCGCGAACAGGTCGGCGTTCCCGCACAGCATCGTCGTGTCCACGGAGAGCCCGACGGGCAGCCCGGCGGCGAGCAGTTCGCCGGTGACCGGCTGGCCGTAGCCGATCTGCAGCTCGGTCCAGGGCGACACGGAAACCGGGGTGCCCGCCTCGGCCGCCAGGGCGATCTCCGCCGGCGAGGCGTTGTTCAGGTGCACCAGTTGCAGGTCCGGGCCGAGCAGGCCCTCGTCGGCGTAGGTGCGGACCTGGCCGGCCGCGCTCGCCGGCCCGCACGCGTGCACGGAAACCGGCAGCCCGTGCTCGCGCGCGGCGGCGATTTCCGCCCGGTAGAGCCCGGGGTCGACCCGCATCGCCGGATTGGAGCCGCCGGTGCCCCGCCAGGCCACGCCCAGGTGAATCCGGTCGTCCGCGTGGTAGGACGGCCAGTCCGACTTGATCGCGGCCAGGTCCTCCAGCGCCATCAGCTGGTCGTTCGGGTGACCCGTCTGGTAGCCGTAGGAGAACCGGGCCCGCAGACCCGACTCGCCGAGCGCGCGCAGGCCGGCCTCGGCCCAGTCCAGGCCCCGGATGTTGTGCGCCCAGTCGTGCACCGTGGTGATACCCGCGTCGACCGCCTCGGCCGCGGCCAGCCGGGTCCCGGCGTAGGTGTCACCGGGCAGGAAGTGCCTGCCGACCGCGACGCAGGTGGCGAAGTAGCCGCGCACGGGGGGTACCGGGCGGCCGTCCGACATGCCGCGCAGCAGCGTGTTCCACATGTGCCAGTGCGTGTCCACCAGACCGGGCGCCACGATCTTTCCTGAGGCGTCGATCACTTCGGCCCCGGGAACGTCGAGGTCGCGCCCTATTCGCGCGATGACGCCGTCTCGGACGTGCACGTCGGCACCGGGGAGGTCCCCGGCGGAATCCATCGTCAGCAGGTAACCACCGCGAATCAGGAGGTTAACGTCCGACACGGGCGCTCTCGATGTCACGGTCGCCCAGCTTAGCCCCAAGTTACGTCGGCGTTTCGCTTAAAAAGCGGTTATGAGCTGAGGAAACATCGTTTTGGGGCCACGAGGATGTAGCCAGAAGAATCGGGCGCCGTCCTCGGCGTGGTACCAAGTTGACCGTCAACGGACGGCCGAACGCCGCGCCGGATAGTGACATGTAGCCAGAACGCCGGTTTGACTCACCTATCGTTTGCCCAGGTCACTGTCGGTATTCGCCGCTGCGGGCACGTAACTTCGGCTTAGCGGGCCGCGCCGGTGTAGCTGGCCCCGGTTTTCTGCGGTGACGCTGCGGTGACACTGCGGTGACACTGCGGTGACGCCGCGGAAACCGTGCGCAAGCCATGGACGGCCCCCGGCGCTGGCCCGGGCGCCGCGCTCCTGCCAGCTCGGGTTGATGGCCCGGGTGATCAGTTCCCGGCGGCGGGGGACGCCAGCGGGCGCGCCGAGCGACGTGACCGTGCACGCGAAGAACGGGCGGCTGCCCGAGGCGCGGCTGGCGGCTAACGTGGCATCGACTCCGGCTCCCGCGGCACTCTCATGGGCACGGGTCCGGCGCTGCCGGCACCGGCTCGGCCTCCAGGTCAGCCTCCGGGTCAGCCTCCGGGTCGGCCGACTCTGCCCCCGAGTTAACGGCACTGTCCTTGGTGTCGCGGAAGACCACCCAGCGCATCATGCAGTACAGGTAGACGGCCTCGCAGCACGCCGCGAGAATCCGGGAAAGCTCGTAGTACACGCCCGCGTGGGACAGCAGGTCGGTGAGCCCCAGCACGAAGATGAGGTAGTTGCTCGCGCTCACCACCACGTAGACCGGGAACTGCTTGCCGACGGCCTCGTGGCTGCCGAAGTTCAGCACCCGGTTGAGGGTGTAGCTGATGATCGAGGCGGTCCCGTAGGACAGGGTCACCGCGGCCGGGATCGGCCAGCGGAAGTGGCCGTGAAACAGGCCGAGCAGCCCCAGGTCGACGAAGAACGTGCAGAGGTTGATCAGCAGGTAGCCGACCATGCTCGGCGCGATCACCTCGGACAGCCCGAAGGGGAGCCGCCTGCTGATCGCCTCCATCGCGGCCGCGAACCGCGCTCGGTGTGCCATCCGTCCATTGTGCCTGCCCCGCGCTACCAGTCGGCCCGCGGCCGGGCTGCCTTCGGGTACTCAGATGACATTCTCAGCCGGACCTCAGCGGTTATCCCGGCGCCCGAGGGTAGCGTGAAGCTCGCTTGTGAAGGTGATCACAGGTCGGTGACGACATGTCTCACGAGACGCCGGCGGACAGGGGCCTGTGGTTGGCTCTTTGCTGGCAAAGCGATGAGCCGGGCAGCCGCTGGAAAAGCCGCCGCCAAGATCGCGGAGTAGGATCGCCAGAAATAGCGGTGTTCGCGGGCATGGGAGCAGGAGGTACGTGTTTCGCCCGTTAGCGACCGTGTTACCGGGAGGAACTGATGGCCCTGTTGGTGGACCCGCCGCAGCGTGACGGTGCTGACCAGCGGCCTGCTGCCGAACCGGCCTCCGCCGCTAGCGAGACCGCCGCCGTGTCGACCGTGCCTGCCGCGCCCGAGGATCAGGAACTGCCGCTGTCCGGGACCTCCGCCGAGCAGGGCGCGCCCCGGCTCGCCGAGCCGCCGCTGACCGGCGGCCGGGTCGAGGCCCTGATGGGCAGGCTCATCCGGGTGCTCTCGCACAGCCCGCTCGCCCGGCCGCTGCCCGCCGTGATCCTGAGCGCGCTCGGCCTCGGCGGCGTGGCGTTCGTCGGGCTGTGCGCGACCGCGCCGACGCCGAGCGTGGCCACGCCGCCGGTACTGCTGCCGCTGACCTCGGTCGCGCGCGACCTCGGCGCGCCGCACCTGCCCGATCCGGTCGCCGACGCGGTCATGTACGTTTCGGTCACGCTGTGCTGCCTGGGCCTGGCCATGATGCTGTGGGCCAACAGCCGGGGCTGGTCGCCAAGCCCGCGCAAGGTCTTCTGGAGCGCCGCGGCCGTGGTCGCCGCGCTGGTGAACATCACCCCGGTGGGGTCCTCCGACATCGCCTCCTACGCCGCCTACGGGAAGATCGCGGCGCTGGGCTACAACCCCTACACGTTCACCCCGTCCATGCTGCCGGGCGGCGCGGACAACCCGTACACGATGGTGGTCAGCCCGTACTGGCAGAAGACGCCGTCGGACTACGGCCCGGTCGCGACCTGGACTCAGCAGTTCGCCGCCTGGATCGGCGGGCCGCACGCGTGGCTCACGATCTGGGTACTGATGATCATGTTCGGTGCGGCGTTCGTGGCCACGGGGTACATCCTGCTGCGCACGGCGGAGAACCCGGTGCGCGCCGTCCTGCTGTGGACGGCCAACCCGCTGCTGATCGTGGAACTGGTTCTCGGCGGCCACCTGGACGCCCTGCTCGCCCTGGCGGCGATCGCGGCGATCGTGATGTCGCGGCGGCGCACCCTGCTGTGGCACGACCTGGCCGTCGGTCTGCTCGTCGGACTCGCGGGCGCCATCAAGGTCAACGCCGTCTTCGTCGCGGTCGCCATCGCCATCCCGCTCATCCACGACCGCGACTGGGGCCGGCTCACCCGGATCAGCCTGGTCGCTGGCGTTACCACGTTCGGGCTGTACATCTTCAGCTACGGGATCGTCGCGCTCAAGCCCTTGCTTGGCGCCTCGCAACTGGTCATCTCCCCCACCATCTGGCGGGCGCTGCAGATGGTCTTCGGCGACGGCCCGGTGATGAACAGCGTCATCGGCTTCAGCTATCCGCCGCTCATGCTGCTGCTGGCCTGGTACCTCTACAACCGGCTGTCGCCCGACGTGCCGACCGTGGTGGCCGCCACCTGCGCGCTGACCTTCGCCTGGATGATCGCCGCGCCGTGGTCGCTGCCCTGGTACTCCGCGGTCGCGTGGGTCGCACTGGCCCTGCTGCCGCGCAACTCGCTGACCCGCTGGCTGACGCTCGCGACCGTGACGCTCGGACTCCTGCACTTCAACGGCGGCCATCCCACGAACGTGCAGATCGGCCCGATGCCGTAGCTTTCCCGGCCGCTGACGGCGGGGCCCGCGCGCGCAGCGGGCCGTGCCACGCGGAGCACCGGCCCGTTCGGGCTGCTGATTTTGATTTTGATCCAGGTCTAGACTCTGGCTTCATGAGCACTGAGCCGGCAGCCGAGTCCTCGACCGTGCCCACTCCCCCGACCGCCAAGCAGGTTCCGACCGAGCGCACGCACCACGGCGACACGGTCACCGACCCGTACGCCTGGCTCGCCGACCCCAAGGACCCCGAGGTCATCGCCTACCTGGAGGCCGAGAACGGCTACGCGCAGGCGCTGACGTCGGGGCTTGGCGAGCTGCGCTCCGCCGTGTTCGACGAGATCAAGGCGCGTACCCAGGAGACCGACCTGTCGGTTCCGGTGCGCAAGGGAAGCTGGTGGCGGTACTCGCGCACCGTGGAGGGGCAGCAGTACGCGATCCACTGCCGCCGCCTGGTCCGAGACGGCGAGGTCATGCCGCCGATGCCGGAGGACGGCAAGCCGCTGGACGGCGAGGAGGTGCTGCTCGACGGGAACGAACTCGCCGAGGGCAAGGCGTTCTTCTCGCTCGGCGCGTTCTCGGTGTCACCGGACGGGAAGCTGCTCGCGTACTCGACCGACTTCTCCGGCGACGAGCGGTACACGCTGCGGGTCAAGGACCTCGCGACCGGGGAGACGCGTCCCGACGAGGTGCCGAACACCTACTACGGCTGCGCGTGGTCGCTCGACGGGTCGGCCCTGTTCTACGTCACCGTGGACGAGACGTGGCGGCCGTACCGGGTATGGCGGCACGTCGTCGGCACCGCGACCGCGCACGACGTGGTGGTGTTCGAAGAGAGCGACGAGAAGTTCTGGCTCGGGGTCGGGACGTCCCGCGACGAGAAGTGGCTGATGATCCACACCTCGTCCAAGCTGACCAGCGAGGTGTGGCTGCTCGACGCCGCCTCGCCCGCCGGGGAGTTCACCGTCGTCGCGCCCCGGCGGCACGGCGTGGAGTACGAGGTCGAGGTCGCCGGGGACCGGCTGCTCATCCTGCACAACGACGACGGCGCGGAGAACTTCGAACTGGCGTCGGCGCCGCTGCCGGGGGCGGGCGACGAGGGCGCCGGCGCGGCGTGGACGCCGGTCATCGCGCATCGCCCCGACGTGCGGCTGCTGTCGGTGGACGCCTTCGAGTCCTACCTGCTGCTGCATTACCGCCGCGACGGGCTGACGGGGCTGTCGGTGCTGCCGCCCTCCGGGCGCGGCGAGGAACGGCCGATCACGTTCCCCGAGCCGCTGTACACCGTCGGCCCGGGGGCGAACCCGGAGTACTCGCAAGAGCGGTTCCGCATCGGGTACAACTCGATGGTCACGCCGTCTACGGTGTACGACTACGACCCGGTGACCGGGGAGCTCACGGTGCTGAAGCAGCAGCCGGTGCTGCCGTCGCCGTCCGGTGCCGCCTTCACGGCGGACGATTACGAGCAGTACCGGGAGTGGGCGGTCGCCGCGGACGGGACCAGGGTGCCGGTCTCGGTCGTCTGCCGGAAGGGCACGCCGCGCGACGGGTCCGCGCCCTGCCTGCTCTACGGCTACGGCAGCTACGAGCACTCGGTCGACCCTGGCTTCTCGATCACCCGGCTGTCGCTGCTCGACCGCGGGTTCGTGTTCGCGATCGCGCACGTCCGCGGCGGCGGCGAGCTGGGCCGGGCCTGGTACGACCACGGGAAGATGCTGGAGAAGAAGAACACGTTCAGCGACTTCGTCGCCTGCGCGCGGCACCTCGTGTCGGCCGGCTGGACGTCCGCGTCGCGGCTGGTGGCGCGGGGCGGATCGGCCGGCGGCCTGCTGATGGGCGCGGTGGCCAACCTCGCGCCGTCCGCGTTCGCGGGGATCGTCGCGCAGGTGCCGTTCGTGGACGCGCTGAACTCGATCCTCGACCCGTCGCTGCCGCTGACCGTCACCGAGTGGGAGGAGTGGGGCGACCCGCTGCACGACCCCGAGGTCTACGCGTACATGAAGTCCTACACGCCGTACGAGAACGTGACGGCGGCCCGGTACCCGGCGGTCTTCGCGCTGACCTCACTGAACGACACGCGGGTGCTGTACCACGAGCCCGCCAAGTGGATAGCCCGGCTGCGTGCGGCGGCCGCGGGCGGGCCGTTCCTGCTGAAGACCGAGATGGAGGCGGGCCACGGCGGCCGCAGCGGGCGGTACGACGCCTGGCAGGAGGAGGCGCTCGTCCTCGCCTGGATCATCGCGACCGCCAGCGCGGCCGGCTGACGTCCCGCGCGCGGGCCCGGAGGCGACGGCAGCCCGGGCCCTCGCGCACTCCGTCACTCCGTCACTCCGTCACTCCGTCACTCGAGGATCTCGACCGGGTCGCCGGGGCGGATGACCGTGCCGGGGCCCGCGTTGTCCGGGATGAGGTTGACGCCGAACCAGACCTTGTTGTCCCAGCGGCGGTGCCGGGCCAGGGCGAACAGGGGTTCGTGGCCCTTCTCGGCCGTGTCCGGGTCGATCGTGGTGAACACGCAGCGGTCGCAGCCCTTGGCGTTCCTGAACGTGACCGGGCCGACGCGCAGCCGCCGCCAGCCGTCCTCGGCCCAGGCCGGGGCGCCGGAGACCACCACGGAGGGACGGAACCGGCCCATGGGCACCGGACCTTCCGCCGCCTTCGGGCCCTCGGCGATCCAGCCGTTGAGCGCGGCGAGGGACTCCTCGCTGGTCAGCAGCAGCGGGTACCCGTCGGCGAACGACACCCGGTCGGTATCCCTGCTGTAGGCGGGGTTGGTGGGCCTGCGGGTCGGGTCGTCCAGGTACACCAGGCGCGCCGGCGCGCCGATGACCTGGGTCAGCCAGGCCGCCGCCTCGTCGCCGGCCGGGGCCGCCGCCAGTTCGCTGGCCCACACCGTCACCGGCACCAGGTCGCCGCCGGATGGCACGGGAACACTCAGGTCGGGCAGGCCCGGGCCGGCCAGCGTGACGGAGCCGCCGCCGTCAAGGCGGGGCGTGACGAGCACCAGCCGCGGGTACGCGCGCGCCGTCACCGGATCGCCCGCATCGTCCACGACCATCCACCGGCGGTCCCCCTCCAGTCCCCAGGGCTCCACCCGCGCCGCGGCGAGTCGCTCGCCGCGACAGGACTTGACCGGGTAGCGCCAGATGCTGGTGAGGTGCGGTGCCATAGCTCAATGGTGACATATCGGGCACCAGCCGCCGCCGGGCCCGCCGGGCCTTCCCGGCGGCGGCCCGCTCGCTCAGGCGGACGGGCCCGGCGGCTCCGGCGGCCACAGGCTGGCCAGGTTGACCACGATGGCCTCCTGGCTGCTGCGCGCGATGACGACGACCGCCTCGGCGTCGCCCGGGTTCTCCTCCCGGTGCGGGACGTACGGCGGGACGAAGATGTAGTCGCCCGGCTTGGCCGCCAGGCGGATCTCGCGGTCGCCGTCGGCGAACACGAACGCCGGGGTGCCGGACACCACGTAGATAGCGGTCTCGGCCTCGCCGTGGTGATGGTCGCCCGACTTAGCGCCCGCGGCGACGTGGGTCTGGCCCATCCACAGCTTCTCCGCGCCCACGGTCTTGCCGGAGACCGCCTCGCGGCGGGTCATGCCGGGGGTCTGCCCGGTGTCGCCGGTCAGGTCGCCGGGGCGGATGCGGAACAGCGGGCGGTGCCATTGGTCGTCGCTCATGGCCGCAGAGTACCGGCCCGGCGGACCGCCAGCTAGCGGCGGTGGGCACGGGGCGGGGGCGGGGCTGGCCCGCCCGCG
>DAHWEX010000145.1 GCA_027326205.1 Actinomycetota bacterium | reverse complement strand
CGTCGAGGGCCAGGTGCACGGGGCGGTCGCCCAGGGGGTCGGCCAGGCCCTCACCGAGCAGGTCAGCTACGACGAGAACGGCCAGCCGATGTCCGCCTCGTTCATGGACTACGCGGTCCCGTTCGCCGCGACGCTCCCGCGCATCGAGTCCTACAACGTGGTCACCCCGTCCCCGCTGAACCCGCTTGGCGTCAAGGGCATGGGCGAGTCCGGCACGATCGGCGTCACCCCGGCCCTGGTCAACGCGGTCATGGACGCCCTGGCCCGCTACGGCGTCCGCCACCTGGACATGCCGCTGACCCCGGAGAAGATCTGGACCGCCATCCGCGAGAGCCCGGGCACCCCAGAGCCGTGACGCGCGCCGCGCCGGGCGAGAACCGGGCGCGGGGAGCCGCTAACCGGTGGAAAGCGGGCCGTGAAAGGAAGGCGGCCACGCCGGTGGCCGGCGGCGGCCGCGGCTTTAGCCGCGCAGGCGCAGGCCGCGCGGGGTGTGGCGGAAGCCTGCGGACTCCAGGGCGCGGGTCAGCGGTGAGTCGAACGCGACCACGCCGCCGTCGGCCTTCTCCACCGTGATGCGGCCGAGCGCCCCGTCGCGGACCGCCCCGGCGAGGGCCCGGGCGCACGGTTCGAGCGCCGCCGGGTCCTCGGTCCAGGACAGCAGCGTCTTGCCGCCGCGCTCGACGTAGAGCACCAGGTCGCCGCCGAACAGGACGGCGACCGCGCCGGCCTTGCGGCCGGGCCGGTGACCGGACGCGGTCTCGTCCGGGCGGCCCGGCCAGGGCAGCGCCGCCCCGTAGGGCTGCGCCGGGTCGGCCGCCGCGAGCACCACGGCCGCCGGCCCGTCGCCCGCGCGGGGCGCGTCGCCCGCGTCGCCCGCGTGCCCGGTTCCGTCCGGGTCGGCCGGCCGCTCTGCGGTGACCGACCTGACCATGTCGCCGGCCAGGGCGCGCATCCGGTCGACCGCGCCAGGCAGCGCGAACTGCGCGCCGCCGAGCCCCTCGACGAAGTACCCGCGGCGGCACTGGCCGGTCTCCTCCATGGCCCGCAGCACGGGGTAGACGGCGGCGAACCCGCCCGGTACCCGCTCGGCCGCGACCGCCCCCCTGGTGACCACGCCGTGCCGCTCAAGCAGGGTCAGCGCGAGCGCGTGCGCCCGCATGGTGGCCGCCCCCGGATCGGCCCCGGCCGCCAGGTCGCCGGCCAGCCCGCCGTCCGCCGGGGGCAGCCCGTACCGCTCCGGCAGCAGCGACCACCGGCCGCTCGCGCTGGGCGGCCCGGTCCGCGTGGGCATCGCGGCCCGCCGGGGCCCGCGCCCGTAACGGCTGCCGCCGGCGTAGCCGCCCGCGAACCCGCTGCCCCCGTATCCGCTGCCCCCGTATCCGCTGCGCGGTGCGGGGCGGGGATTGAACACGCCCGGTGCCGGGCCGCGGCCGAGGGCGCCGGAGCTGAGGCCGCCGAGATCGGACGCCAGGGTGGACCCGGAAGAGCGCCGGGGCCCGGCCGGCCGGCGGGCGGGCGCGCCGCCGGCCGTCAGCGCGCGCAGCGGGGCGAGGGTGTCGTTGCTGACCAGGCCGGCCCAGGTCAGGTCCCAGAGCGCGGCCACCAGGTCACCGTCGTCGGCCGGGTGGCCGTCGAGCACGGCCGCGACCCGGTCGCTGAGCATGCGGAAGAACAGGCCGCCGCCCCCGGACAGGGCGGTCAGCAGCGCGCCGTGCAGCGGCGTCATGGTCAGCTCGCCCGGCTCGGGCAGCAGCAGCGGCGCGGACTCGGCGGGCGCGAGCACCAGCCACCCGTCCCCGCTGCCGACGCTGCCCGCCCCGGCCCACACGACCTCGCCGGCCGCCGTCAGCTCGTCGAGCAGCGCGGGGGAGTAGCCGGGCACCCGCCCGGGCAGCACGAGCGTCTCCAGCGACGACGCGGGAACCGGCGCGCCGGCCAGCCGCTCGACCGCCTCGAGCACCGCGCCCGCGTCCGCGCGGCCCCGGCCGCCCGGACGGCGCCCGGACCCGATGCCTCCCCAGGCGGGGAGGAAGCGGCCGAGCGCGGCGGGCGGCACCGGCTCGGCTTCCTTGCGCAGCCGGGCCAGGCAGCGGCGGCGCAGCATGCGCAGCACCCCGCTGTCGCACCACTGGGTTCCGTGCGGGGAGGCGACGAACTCGCCCTCGGCGACCCGGCCGTCGGCCGCCAGCCGGCGCAGCGCCATCGCGACGACGGCGACCCCGAGCCCGTACCGCGCCGCGAGGTCGGCGGCCGCGAACGGCCCGTGCGTCCGCGCCCACCGCGCCACCAGGTCGCCCAGGGGGTCGGGCAGCACCTCGGTGAAGGCCTCGGGAATCCCGGTCGGCAGCGCCACCCCGAGGGCGTCCCGCAGCCGGCCGGCGTCCTCGACCGCCGCCCACATCTCCTGCCCCGCCACGCGCACCTTGATGAGCCGCCGGGTCGCGGCGAGCCCGTCGAGCCAGTCGGCCGGGCCGGGCCCCGTGTTTCCGGCGACCACCGCGCACCGCGCCGCGACCTCGTCGGCGGTCAGCGGCCCCGACGTGCGCAGCAGGTCGGCGACCGCCTCGGCGTCCTTGCACTGGCGCGACGGCGACAGGTGCTGCAGGTCGGCCTCGGTCTCCGCCACGACGGCCGGGTCGAGCAGTTCCCGCAGCCCCTCGGTGCCCAGCAGTTCCGCGAGCAGCGCCGGGTCGAGGGCGAGGGCCTGCGCCCGCCGCTCGGCCAGCGGCGCGTCCCCCTCGTACATGAACGCCCCGACGTACCGGAACATCAGGTTCCGCCCGAACGGGCTCGGCGTGACCGTCTCCACCTCGACGAGCCGGATCCGCCGGGCGGCGAGGTCGCGCAGCACCTCCGTGAGCGCGGGCACGTCGAACACGTCCTGCAGGCACTCCCGCACGGTCTCCAGCGTGATCGGGAACCCGGGGAACTGCGCGGCGATCTCCAGCAGCTGCGCGGACCGCTGCCGCTGCTGCCACAGCGGGGTGCGGCGTCCCGGCTGCCGGCGCGGCAGCAGCAGCGCCCGGGCCGCGCACTCGCGGAACCGGGAGGCGAACAGCGCGGACCCGCCGACCTCGGCGGTGATGATGTCGCCGATGTCGTCGGGTTCGATCAGCGCGATCCCGGCGGGCGGCGGCTCGTCGGAGTCCGGGACCCGGATGATGATCCCGTCGTCGGTGTGCAGCGCCTGGACGTCCATCCCGCCGTAGCGCTCGCGCAGCCGCGCGGTGATGGCCAGGGCCCACGGCGCGTGTACCCGGTCGCCGTAGGGGGAGTGCAGCACGACCCGCCAGTCGCCGAGCTCGTCGCGGAACCGCTCGACGACCAGGGTCCGGTCGTCGGGCACGTGCCCGGTCGCGCTCCGCTGGTCGGACAGGTACGCGACGAGGTTCCCGGCGGCGAGCGCGTCGAGCCCGCTCGCGGTCAGCGAGGCGACCGCCTCCTGCTCGGGGAGCGCGGCGAGCGCGCGCACCTTCGCGCCGAGCGCCTTGCCGAGCTCGGCGGGCCGCCCCGGGGTGTCGCCGTGCCAGAACGGCAGCTTGCCCGGCTGGCCGGGGGCCGGCAGCACGAGGACCCGGTCCGGCGTGATGTCCTCGATCCGCCACGACGACGCGCCGAGCACGAAGACGTCGCCGACCCGCGACTCGTAGACCATCTCCTCGTCGAGTTCCCCGACCCGCCGGGGCGCCTTGGCCGATTCCCCGGCGGCCGGCAGGAACACCCCGAAGTAGCCCCGGTCCGGGATCGTCCCCCCGCTGGTCACCGCGAGCTTCTGCGCTCCCGGGCGGCCGTGGATCACCCCGGCGACCCGGTCCCAGACGACCCGGGGCCTGAGCCCGGCGAACTCCTCGCCGGGGTAGCGCCCGGCGAGCATGTCGAGCACCGCCTCGAGCACCGGCCTGGTCAGGGTCGCGAACGGCGCGGCGCGCCGGACCACGGCCGCCAGGTCGTCGACCGCCCAGTCGTCGAGCGCGGCCATCGCGACGACCTGCTGGGCGAGCACGTCCAGCGGGTTGCGCGGGATGCGCAGCTCCTCGATCGCGCCGGACTGCATCCGGTCGGCGACGACGGCGGCCTGCACCAGGTCGGCGGCGTACTTGGGGAAGATCACGCCCCGCGAGACGTCGCCGACGTTGTGCCCGGCGCGGCCGACCCGCTGCAGCCCGCTGGCCACCGACGGCGGCGACTCCACCTGGATGACCAGGTCGACCGCGCCCATGTCGATGCCGAGCTCGAGGCTTGAGGTCGCGACGACCGCGGGCAGCCGCCCGGCCTTGAGCGCCTCCTCGATCTCCGTGCGCTCCTGCCGCGACACCGACCCGTGGTGCGCCCGGGCGATCACCACGGTCCCGTCGCCGCCCCCGGTGCCCACGTCGTAGCTGCCGCCGGCGCCCTGGGGCAGGAACGGGCGCCCGGCCGCGCTGCCGTCGCCCGGGTCGCCGCCGGCCGCGAGGAACGCGCGCTCGGTCGCCAGTTCGTTGAGCCGGCCGCACAGCCGCTCGGCCAGCCGCCGCGAGTTGGCGAACACGATCGTCGAGCGGTGCGCCTGGATCAGGTCGAGCACCCGCTCCTCGACGTGCGGCCAGATCGACCGGCGCCGCACCGGATCGTCCTCGCCCTCGGCCCCCTGATTGCTCTCGAGGTCCATCATGTCTTCCACCGGCACGATGACCTCGACCTCGAGCCGCTTGACGCTGGCCG
>DAHWEX010000133.1 GCA_027326205.1 Actinomycetota bacterium | reverse complement strand
CGGCGGGCAGCTTCCGCGCGGATCAGGCCCAGCTGGTGCTCGGCGCCGTCGACGAGGACGACCCAGGTCCGCAGGTGCTGCGGGTCGCGGGCCCCGGCCTCGTCGAACGCGGCGGCGATCATGTCCGCAGGGTCCTTGCGGACGGACCCGGCCAGCCACTTGCCCCGGGCCTTCGGCCCGGGGCGGGGCTGCCGGGTGCCGCGGCGGCCGCCGGGCGGGGCGATGACGTCGTGCGGGCGGCGCGCAGCCGGGCCGGCGTCGTAGACGGTGACCAGGGTGGCCATCCGCTTGCGGTTCGGCTTCTCCCCGGCGGCCAGCCGGGTCCGCATCTTCCCCGCCTTCGCGGCGGCCCTGGCGGTGGCGGCGCGCAGCGCCGCGGGGCGCATCACGATGCCCTTGCAGCCGGCGGACATGACGAGCAGCGTGGCCGGCGTGCACGGTTCCGGGGGCCGGGCGGCGTAGAAGGCGGGGACGTCGGCGGCGGCGCTCACCACGGGCTCCTCCACCTGCCGCTTGCCGATCACCGGGCCGCAGCGGCGGGCGATCGCGTCGTGCGCGGCGCCGAAAGACCCGCGGGCGGCCTCCAGCGCGGCCAGCATGGCCAGCGAGTGGGAGTGCCGCCCGGCCGGCAGGGACAGGGCGGCGTCGGCCGGGTGCCAGTTCGGCGCCCCGGGGCGGCGCCAGGCGCAGCGGGCGACGCGCACCGTGCCGAACAGCGTGGCCAGCAGCCGGCAGTGCCCGCTTTCCAGCCGGGTCCGGGCGATCCCGTCGGCGCCCGTGGCCGGCGCGCCTTTCCCGCGGCGGGCGCGGGCCCGCCGCTCTTCGCGGGCGGCCCGCAGGTCGTAGTGGTCCTGCAGCAGCTGCCGCAGCACCTCCCGTCCCCGCGCGTCCAGCAGCTCTTCCAGCTCGCAGGCCGTCAGGCCCGCCGCACCAGGCCCGGCGAGGTCGGCGGCCAGCGCGGTGAACAAGGTTCCCGAGGCGGCGAACGGGTCACCGGGGGGAAGGGGGGCATACGCTTCCACGGAGGGCTCTTCTTCCTGGCGTCCGGTTTGTGTAGCACCTCCGAACGTAGGAAGAAGAGCCTTCACCGTCCAGGTTCCGCCGCGTTCCCCCGGTGACCGGGCAGCGCGAACAGGCCGCCGGGCTCCGCCGCCAGCCAGCCGCGGGCGGCCAGCAGCTTCAGCCTGGACCGCAGGCCCTCCACCTTCGCCTTGCCCCCGGGCAGCCCGGCCGCGGCCGCGAACTCGCCCGCCCGCAGCGGCCGCCCCGCGTCCGCCGCGACTTCCAGCAGGTCCTGGTACGGCCGGGGCAGCACCGCCGCGTCCGCGCCCTCCCGCCACGCCGGGACCGTCACCGCCCCGACCGGCGAGCCCGGCCGGGAAACGAGCACCCCCGGCTCGCCGGCCGGGGGCTCCACCCTGACAGGGCCCTCCAAGATCCGCGTGACTTCCTCCCGGGCGATCACCAGCCGCGTGACCTGCTCCTCAGCCCGTTCCAGCCCCTCCGCCAGCTCCTGCACCCTGGCCCGCAGCCGGTCCGCCTCGGCCCGCGCAGCCGCCTCCCGCAGCCGCAGCTCATCGACCAGCGACCCCATCCGCGTTCTCCCTCCGCTTCACACGAAGGTAGAAGACCGCACGCCGATCAGCCAGACGCGAGGCGAAACCGCAGATCAGAAACTCCCTTCAGAAGAGCTGCACCCATCTCAGTTTCGCCTTGTCAGCTTTACAGAGTTTGAATGGCCAGGGTCCGGGCGCTCCCTTTGGGCAAGACGGCGGATCAGTGGGAGTGCTCCGGCGCGCGCAACGATCCACCGTAACGGGGACGCGGCGCGTGGCCGCCTGCTTCCCTTTGGCCGCGCCGGCTACCTTGGCGCTTCAGTCCCTGTAATCCGCAGAGTCAGCGGTGGCAGTCGCTCGTCATCCGGACCGCCGCGGACTGGATCACTGGGGACTGAGAGCGGGACAGGCCACGGCCGTGGTGCCGCTAGCGCCGTAGCGGGCCGTTTCGGTTACGGCCGCGCCCGGCTTCCGGGCACGCTGAAGGCCCGCGTGGCATGAGCGCCACGCGGGTGCGCGTGAGTAAGAGGAGCAGAAAGAAAAGTGCCGAGCTGCACGCGTGGCCACGCATTGGCCACGCCAGCCCGGCAAAAAATGACAAAACCGGCAGATTCCGAGCATCGAACAGCGACTCGAAATATGCCGGTTAGCTGGCGGAGGATCGGGGATTTGAACCCCGGATGGGATCACTCCCAAACCGCATTAGCAGTGCGGCGCCATAGACCGGACTAGGCGAATCCTCCAGCACCACGCATCCGAACGGGCGCGGTGTCCATGAGCGTACCGGGTAGGGGGTGCGATCGGCAAAGCGGATGCCAAGATAGGTGGCCGGCCGCGCCGCGGACCGAACCCGGGCGCCCGCCGCACCCGCTGCCGGCCGGCATCTGACCCCTTCCCCGCTGCCTGTCGCATCGCGTATGTTCGCCTTCGGCACAGATAACGTTGGGCGCGAAGGCTTTTTTCTAGGTGCGCTTTCGGTCACCATGGCAACTGACCGTAAGCTGGTAGCAGGAGGCGAGAGCCTTCATCAGCGCCTGGCCACCGGTCACCACCCCTGACCGGTGGCCAGGTTTTTCTTGGGTTGAGGAGGGTTCATGCCCGTATCGGGTGACTGGGTTACCGTTGGCATCGATAACGGGGGTACGGCGAACAACGGGACGGTACTCGATTCCAGCGGCACCTTCCTTGTCACGGAGATGGCGGAGCTGCCCAGCCTGGTCCGGGAAGGGCCGGACAAGGCCATCGCGGCGCTCGCCGACTCCTTCGACAAGGTGCTCGCGATGACCGGGGTACCGAAGGAGAGTGTCAAGGCGGTTGGCCTGGACACGCCCGGGCCGGCCAGCGCTGACGGCGTCCTGGTCACCGGCGGCGCCACGAATTTCGGGCACCCCGACTGGTCGAGGTTCAACATCCGGGCTGCCCTGCAGGACCGGCTCGGCATTCCCGTGCTTTACAACAATGACGGCAACGCCGCGGCACTCTACGCGCACCACGTGCGGCACGGGGCGGACGCACTGGAGCGCAGTTCGGTCTCCGCGATCGTCGGCACCGGGTTCGGCGGCGGCGTCATCAACGACGGGCAGATCGTCAAGGGCGCGTCGGGGATGGCCGGTGAGCTTGGCCACATGCCGATTCCGCTGACCGGCGTGCTCGAGGCCGACCAGCCGGCGCCGTCCTGCGCTTGCGGTCAGTCCGGCGACGCGGAGTCGGTCGCGTCGCTGACGGGCATCGTTCGCAACCTGCTGCCGTACTGGCTGACCAGGTTCCCCGGTCACGAACTGGCCGAGGTGGACATCATGAAGGCGGCCAAGCTCGTCCGCGGCTACGCGGAGCGGGGGGACGAGATGTCCCTGGCGATCTTCCGGCAGCAGGCGATGGCCATGGCGCAGGTGTTCTCCATCGCGGCGAAGTTCACCGACCCGGACACGTACTTCGTGGGCGGCGGGGTTATTGAGGCGGCACCGCACTTCCGTGATTGGTTCCTTGCCACGGTCCGGGAGCACACGCACTTCTACCCCGAGCAGGCGGATATCGCGGAAATCACACTGGTGCCCGACCTGGACATGGCCGGTGCCCGGGGGTCGGCCATCGCGGCGGCCGCCTGGGTTAACAACCAGTGATCGCCTAAGAACGGTCCCGTACCAGCTGACCTGGGCAGATGATGCGGGACCGTTCTGAATGACTTATGAAGCTTTGCCTTGTTTTTTGTTAATCGTCGCCCGATCCGGGATCCTTGAAGATCAGGCCACAGACCTCTAGGTAGAGCTGCTCGGGATAGGGCAGGTGATCGATCCTGTGGAGCGCCTGGTCTTGGCCGGCCGACTCCACGATGAACGTGCCGAATCCGAGTAGCCGCCCCGTTGCCGACCTCTCGAACCGCATATCCGTGACTTTGCCGAGGGGCATCATGTTCACGGTCTTCTTGAATACGCCTTCGGCGAGCAGAAGCCGTTGTGAAGTCACTACGAAGTAATCTTCGAGATACGCGTATACGCAGAAAAGAAGCCTGATCACCAGGATCAGCCAGGCGAGCCAGACGACAAGCAGGATCGTCCCGTCGAGCTTGGCGATGGTGGAAATCAGGCCGGCCAGCGCGAGACCGCCCAGGGTCTCGGCCACCGGCCTGATCAGGACCGCAGGGTGGAACCGAACGGTGATGACCCGTCGCTCATGCGGCAGGAGAACCTTGTAAATCGCTGCCGGGACTGTCTCGTTCGGTACGACCCTAATCCCCATTGCTACCTTCTAGATAGAAGCGACGAAGTGGGATAGGCCGGCCGCCGCGTTGCTGAGGAGCGTACCGATGTTATGCACCAGGTGCGCGGCACCTGTCGGCTGCTGAATCACCCACCATACGACGAACGCGATGATCACCCATTTCAGGATGTCTCCGAGTTTCACTGCCGCCTCCCTGGAAGCGCAGACTGCTCCATCGTGCTAGTTCCCTTAATCCTAGTCCGAAACGCAGCTTGGGAGGGGGTTGGTCCTCCAAGCAGGTACGGCGCTGGCCATGCCCGTCCGGCAGCAAGTATGCCCGCTACTCGCGAGCGCTACGCCTAAGCCTGAGAGAGAATGTACCGACCCGCGAGGCAGTATGCCGTCACGCAGCGTACCAGCGGAAGCAGACACGCCGGCGTCCCCGACGGCGGTATCGTCTGTACTGTGGCGATGCCTGAGGTGAGCGAGACAGACTTTGCGATCGTCGTCTTCCGTGAGGACGACAGGTGGAACGCGGACGTTCTGCCGGAAGCCGTGACAGATGACCTGAAGGGGTTCATCCGCGTACTCCGGCAGCAGCCAAGTCTCGCGGGAACGATAGGCCTCGCCGGGATCGACGACTACTTCTTCGTCGCGGTCCGGGTGGTCGGCAACCAGGTGTCGGTGCTCCTCTCCGACATCGGGGCGGCGCTCGACTACCCACTGGCCGAGCAGGTGCTCGACTACCTGGAGATTCCCGTGCCGGACGAAGAGGACCTGGACCAGGTCCTTCCGGTCGGCGACCTCTCGATTTTCGCGGACCTGGGCCTCGACGAGATGGAACTGGCAGCCATCTGCAGCCGCCTGGACTTCGACTCGGAAGACGATCCCTGGGATCACATCGAGGACGCGGTGGAATCCATCGCGGTGCGACTCGGGTTCGGCCCCGCGATGGAGCGCGCGCTCGACATCGCCCTCGGCGCCTGACGAAGGCCGCGCGGTTTGGTCACCGGCTACGAAGCCTCGTTCGAGCCAGCCATGCGGGCGGCGCTCGCCGAGGCGGAAGCCGCGGCGGCGACCGGAGACGTGCCGGTGGGCGCGGTCGTCCTCGACGAGGCCGGGACGATCCTCGCCCGCGGCCGGAACCGGCGCGAGGCCGACGGCGACCCCACCGCCCACGCCGAACTCGTCGCGATCCGGGCGGCCGCCCTAGCCGTCGGCGAATGGCGACTGGACCGCCTGACCCTGGTCGTGACCCTGGAGCCGTGCACGATGTGCGCGGGAGCGATCACCGCCGCCCGCCTGAGCAGGCTGGTGTTCGGCGCGGCCGACCCAAGGGCGGGCGCCGTCGGCTCCCTGTGGGACGTCGTCCGAGACCAGCGCCTCACCCCGGTCCCCGAGGTGATCGGCGGCATC
>DAHWEX010000129.1 GCA_027326205.1 Actinomycetota bacterium | reverse complement strand
CGCGGGGAACTGGCCGGCTGACGGTTGCTGCCACGATGGGGGCCTTTCGCGTTTCAGGCTTGCGGACGTTCAGTGGTGGGCGGCGGAGCGGTGGGCGGCTGGCTGTGCTCGCCCGGCTTGCTCCCGCTGTGCTCGCTCGGCGATCACGGCGGCGTGGACCTGGTCGTAGGAGGCGGTGAACCGGCCGACCATGCGGGCGAACAGCCGCAGGTCGTCCTCGGTCCAGCCGTCAAGCACCCGGCCGAAGAAGGCCACCCGGCCCGCTTCCCGGGCGGCCACGGCCGCCTCCCCGGCGGCGGTCAGGGCCAGCAGGGAGGCCCGGCCGTCCACGGGGTCCGCCCGGCGCTCCAGCAGGCCGTCGGCGACCAGCCCGGCGGCCTGGCGGCTGACGGTGGACAGGTCCGAGTGCACGCAAGCCGCGAGCTCGCTGGCCCGCATGGGGCCGCCCGCCGCGACCATGTGCAGGACGGCGTACGTCGCGGACTCCCCGTCATCGTCGCGGCCGTCGGCCGTCATGCGCGCCTTGGACTTGCGCACGGCCCGGACCAGATCCCGCACGCTGTCCGCGACAGCGGTCACGGCAGCCTGCCCGCCCGTCTCCCGGTCAGCGGCCATCGCGGCACCTCCGCTTGCTTGCGTCCTACAACTACTTGCATCCTACAACTACTTGACCAGCCCAAGCATTCCCGGCCCGCGGGGCTCTCCGCTACCCCGCGAGGGCGAGAAGTTCAGCTGACCACGTCCGCGGCGGAATACGCGCGTGCCGGGAACCCCGGTTCCACCGCTCCGGTCCGGGTCCAGAACAGCAACCGGACGTCGGCGGCGGGTTCTGGCGCGAAGTTGATCTTGCGCTGCAATTCGAGCACGTCACGACTGGTCAGCGGGGCCTTCTGCCAGCGGCACTCCCCGAGCATCGCCGTCTGGTCGCCGGAGATCCCGAGCACGTCGATTTCCGCGGTCTCGTCCCGCCACCAGCGGCCGATGATCATGTCTCCGGGTAGTTCGCCGGCCCGGGCGAGCAGGACGGCGTGATCCCGGCAGGCGCTTTCGAATACCCGCCCCAGGTGCTGGTCAAGGCGCGCGGCCGTGCGCTGGAGCACGGCCGCGCCCTGCCCGCCTTCAATGAGGTCCACGTCATCGCGGAGCACGCCGAACCAGAAGGCCAGGTAGGTGTCGGCGATCTCGTACAGCGGGTCGGCGGCGACGCTGCCGACGGGAACGACGCGGCGCACGTAGCCGGCCCGCCGCAGGCGCTCCAGTGTGTGATCGATCCGCTGCTGCGCCCGTCCCGCGATGCGCGACCGGCGGCGAGCGCCGAATCCGATCGCCGCGAGTACCCGTTCGTACCCTCCGCGCCAGTCGAGGTCCTCTCCGATGATGTCCAGGGCGTCACGGACCAGGATTCCGGCCGGCTGGTAAGCGAGCTGGCGGAGGTTCGTCGCGACATCAGCCGCCTGATCCCACTGGTCCAGATGCAGCGGGTACCCTCCGCATACGGCGTAGGCGGTCAGGAAATCGGCCGCCGGGATGTCCGGCAGGAACGCCCGCGCCTCTCGGGCAGCGAACGGGTCCAGGCGCAGCTCAAGCGCCGCCCGGCGATGCAGTCCGCCCTGTGCGCCCAGCATGTCTTCCATGACGCTGACCGCGGAGCCGGTAAGCACCAGCATCATGCGCTGATCCCGGACGCGGTTTTCCCAGACCGCGGAGACCAGGTCGGCGAAGTCGGGCTGACCTGCCAGCAGGCGCGGGGCTTCGTCGATCACGACCAGCAACGGGGCCGTCTCGGCCAGGCGGGCCAGGAACCGCAAGGCCGACTCCCAGTCCCGGAAAGGCGCCGCGAGAAGATCCTCGACTTCGTCGCCGAGTTGCTCGCGGATCCGGCCGGTCAGCCGTTCCAGCTGGCGCTCGCTGCTGTCCTGGCGGGTAGCCGTAAAGTAAACCGCCCGCTTGGCCGCGGCGAAATGGGTGAGCAGGAAGGTCTTACCGACCCGCCGGCGCCCCCACACCACGGCAAGCCGCGGCACTCCCGCCCTTGCCTGCGCCCACGAACCCTCAAGGTCGGCGAGTTCCTGGTCACGACCGATGAGCTCAACCATGGTTCCATAGTACAAACTGTTTGTACTACAAGGAGCTTGCACTACAAACAGTTTGTACCTAGACGCCTGCTATCGCAGATGCACGACTACGATAGCGGCTCCGGCCGAATCGCGGACTGAGGGTGAAGGCGGCGTGCTGCCGCCGAGTATGCTCACAGTGCGCTTCTGCACGGCGAAGCGCTTCTCTGGGAAGCGCTTCGAGGCGCTGGGCGGGTACCGGGAGGACTGGATGGCGACGCTGGCCGACGTGGCCCGGCACGCTGGGGTCGCGGCCAGCACGGTGTCGTACGTGCTCAGCGGCAAGCGCTCGGTGTCGGAGGAGACCAGGGAGCGGGTAGCGCGCAGCATCGAACTGCTCGGCTACCAGCCGCACGCCGGCGCCCGGGCGCTGGCCAGTGCCAAGTCGAACGTGCTGGCGCTGGTCATGCCGCTGCGTCAGGACCTGTACGTGCCGGTGATGATGGACATCGCGATCGCGGTGACCACGACGGCGCGGCGGTTCGGCTACGACGTGCTGCTGCTGACCAACGACGAGGGCCCCGAGGGGATCCGGCGGGTCGCGACCACCGCGCGGGCCGACGCGGTGATCCTCACCGACGTCGGCATGCAAGACGAGCGCATCGCCATGGTGCGGCAGACCGGCGTGGACGCGGTGCTGATCGGCGTGCCGGCCGACTCGGCCGGGCTGGACTGCGTCGACCTGGACTTCGCGCAGGCGGGCAGGCTGTGCGTCGAGCACCTGGCCGCGCTCGGGCACCGCCAGGTGGCGTTCGTCGGCGAGGCGCAGGACACCTACGACCGGCAGATCGGGTTCGCCGAGCGCACGCTCGGCGGGATCCGCGAGGCGGCCGCGCGGGCCGGGGTCAGCCTCATCCACCGGCCGTGCGGCGGCAGCTACGAAGCGGCCGCGGGAGTCCTGGCCCGGATTTTCGAGGAACGGCCGCGTACCAGCGGCTTGATCGTGCAGAACGAGGCCGTCATCCCGCCGCTGCTGAGCCTGCTGCGCTCCACCGGCCGGATCGTCCCCGAGGACGTGTCGATCGTCGCGGTGTGCCCCGACCCGGTCGCGGAGCAGACATCGCCGCGGCTCAGCTCGGTGAGCCTGCCCGCCGCGGAACTCGGCACCCGCGCCGTCGACCTGCTGATGCGCCGGATGGCCGACGGCGGCCGCGACGAGGTCGTGCTGATCCCGCCGACGCTGACGGTGCGCGGCAGCACCGGGCCGGCTCCGCAGCGGTCCCGGTAGCCAAGGCCGGAACCGCCTCGTTAATCGATGCGATTCCGTTGCCTATTTTCCTGGTCTAACACTCTTGCACCGCCCGGCTGGCTGACCTATTGTCCTCCTCAGAGCGAAGCGCTTCGACAGGATGTCCCTCAACGTCCGAGAGGATTCCAATGCCGAGACGAAAGACAGTGGGCCTGCTCACCGCGGGTCTTCTCGCCCTTAGCGGGGCCCTAGCCGCCTGCGGCAGCAGCGGCGGCAGTGCGGCGTCATCGCCGAAAGTACTCAAGGTCTGGTGGTACGAAGGCAACGGCAGCGCCTACCAGATCGCCTGGGACCAGGCCATCAAGGACTTCGAGAAGCAGCATCCGGGCGTGACCGTCCAGTTCTCGCTGAAGAGCTTCAACCAGATGCAGCAGAACGCCTCGATGATCCTCAACTCCTCCGATGTCCCCGACGTGATGGAGTACAACAAGGGCGACGCGACCACCGGGCTGCTCTCCAAGCAGGGCCTGCTCACCGACCTCACGTCCGAGGCGGCCACGTACGGCTGGGACAAGCTGCTCAGCCCTGGCTTGCAGGTCACCGCGCGGTACAGCCCCAAGGGCGTGATGGGCTCGGGTGACTGGTACGGCGTCTCCGACTACGCCGAGTACCTGACGGTCTACTACAACAAGGACATGTTCGCGCGGTACGGCATCGGCGTGCCGACCACGATGGCGGAGCTGACGGCCGCGATGGCCAAGTTCGCCAGGGCGGGCATCACCCCGTTCGCGAACGCGGGCAACGACTACATGGCCATGCAGTACCTCTACGAGATGGAGCTGAGCCAGTCCACCCCGGCGCAGGTGCAGAACTACGAGCGGTACACCGGCCAGGTCAACTTCCACGACGCGGCCTGGACCAACGCGGTGAACACGTTCCAGGACTGGATCAGCAAGGGGTACATCGCCAAGGACTCGGTCGGGCTGACCGCCACCCAGGCGGGCAACGACTTCGAGACCGGCAAGAGCCCGATGCTGATGTCCGGCAGCTGGTGGGCGGGCACCTTCGAGACCGAGATCAAGAACTTCAGCTGGGGCACGTTCCTGTGGCCGGGCAACACGCTCAACGCCGGCTCCGGCGGCAACCTGTTCGTGGTGCCGAAGAACGCCGCGAACAAGCAGCTTGCCTACGATTTCATCAACGACACGCTCCAGCCCGACGTAGAGAAGCTGCTCGCCAACAACGGCGCGGTGCCGATCTCGGACAGCACCGCCGGGGTGACCAACCCGCTCAACGTCCAGCTCATCCAGAACTTCCAGACGCTGGCGAAGAGCAACGGCCTGGCCTACTACCCCGACTGGCCGACGCCCAGCTTCTACAACACGCTGCTCGCGCAGACCCAGGACCTGATGAACGGGGCCAGCGGGAGCCAGGTGCTGAGCGCCCTGCAGAGCAACTACGACCAGTACGTCAGCAGCCTTGGCTAACACCGTGACGGCAATAGCACAGCAACGGAAGCCCGGCGCTGAAGCGGCCACCACCCGGACCCGCGGCGCCAGTTCCGGCGCCGCGGGCGGCGGCCGGTACGCGACCTACCTGCTGCCCGCGGCGATCTTGTTCATCGTGGTGATCGCGGTGCCGCTGGCGCTGAACGTCTACACCAGCTTCACCAACTGGACCGGGGTCGGGCCGCGGCAGTGGGCCGGCCTCGCGAACTACCGGCAGCTGGTCCACGACTCCGAGTTCTGGGCGTCGATGTGGCACAGCCTCGCGCTGGTCGCGGCCATGGCGGTGATCCCGACCGTGATCGGGCTGCTGGTGGCCGCCGCGCTGTTCGACGTGATCGCCAAGCGGTTCGGCCCACGGCTGGCGAGCGTGCTGCGGGCGTGCATCTACCTGCCGCAGGTGCTGCCGATCATCGTGGCCGCGATCGTCTGGGGCTGGATCCTCGACCCGCAGTACGGCGCGCTGAACGTGGGGCTGCGCGACGCCGGGCTCGGCTTCCTCGCCCACGACCTGCTCGGCGACCCGCACACGGCGCTGCTGACCGTGATGGCGGTGCTCGTCTGGTTCCAGCTCGGCTACCCGGTGGTGATCTTCATGGCGGCGCTGCAGCGGACCGATCCCGCGCTGACCGAGGCGGCCGAGATCGACGGCGCGACCTGGGGGCAGCGGCTGCGGCTGGTGATCGTGCCGCAGATCCGGCCGGAGATCTACGTGGTGCTGCTGACCTGCACGGTCGCGTCGCTGCGGGCGTTCGGCTGGATCTACGCGCTGACCAGCGGCGGCCCCGGCGAGGCGACCCAGGTGCCCTCGTACTACTCCTACCAGAGCTTTTTCACGAACCTGGACGTCGGCTACGGGTCCGCGATCGCCACCGTGATGACGGTGATCATCGTCGCGGTGTCCGTGGTGTTCCTCTGGGCGCAGCGCAGGCATGCCCTGTGAGCGCGGTCCTGACCCGGCGGCGCCCGGCCCGGGGCAAGCTGGCCAGGCACGGGCTCGCCAAACACCGGGGCCCGGCCGCCTGGCTCGTGCTGGCCGCGCTGGCCGTCCTCACCGCGGCCGTGCTGTTCCCGTTCGCGCTGATCGCGCTGAACGCCTTCAAGCCGCCGGCCCAGTACTCGGCCCACGGCCCGCTGAGCTTCCCCGACGGCTTCTCCACCGGCGGCGTCTCCACCTTCTGGCAGACCGCCGACTTCGGCCGCGCGCTGTGGAACAGCGTGCTCATCAGCGGCTGCGTCTGCGTGCTCGCGGTGCTGCTGTCCATCCTCAACGCCTACGCGCTCGGCATCGGCCGGGTGAAGGGCCGGACCTGGATACTCGGCGCGTTCCTCGTCGCGAACTTCCTGCCGCAGGAGGGCCTGGTCTACCCGCTCTACGACATGGCGAAGGCCGCTGGCCTGTATGACACCCCGCTCGCGGTCATCATCATCTTCACGGTCATCCAGGGCGCGTTCGGCACCTATCTCCTGTCCTCCGTGCTGAGCACCTTTCCCCCGGAGTTGCTCGAAGCGGCCCGGATGGACGGCGCGGGCCGCGCCCGCATCCTGTGGCGGGTGGTGGTGCCGGTCAGCATGCCCACCATCGGCGTGCTGCTCGTGTTCTTCTTCATCTGGACCTGGAACGAGTTCTTCCTGCCGCTCGTCTTCCTCGTCTCCAACTCGAACCAGACCGTGCCCGTCGCACTCGGCACGCTGCAGGGCCAGCACATCATGAACCCGCTGACCACCAGCGGCGCCGCCCTGCTCGGGGTGTTCCCCACGATCATCTTCTTCCTCATCTTCCAGCGCACGCTGACCCGCGGCGTCACCGTCGGCGCCGTCAAGTAACGCCCGCAGGCACCGCCCGCAGGCACCGCCCTCAGGCGACAAGGAAAGGCAGAACCCCGCATGAAGTTCACCGACGGCCGCTGGATGCTGCGTCCAGGTGTTCAGGCGTTCCATCCGGTCGAGGTGCTCGACGTGGAGACCGGCCCCGGCACGCTCACCGTGCTGGCCACCGTCGTTCCGCTCCGGGACCGCGGTGACCTGCTCAAGGGGCCGATGGTCACGCTCACGCTGCGCGCGCCGGCCCCGGACGTGATCGCGGTGACCGTGACCCACCTGACCGGGCGGGTGCGGCGGCGGCCGGCGCTCGCGGTGGAGGAGGACCCGTCGGCCGCGGCGCGCTCCTACCGCGAGGGCGAGTGGGCCGTGCTGGACTCCGGCGGCCTGTCGGCCCGGGTGCGCACCGCGGGCGGCTGGCGGCTGGAGTTCCGCGCGGGCGGCCGGCTGCTGACCGCGAGCGAGGCCGGCGCCGCCGCGATCGTGACGACCGCGGCCAGTGCTGATCACCCGGAAGGGGCGCACTACCTGCGCGAGCAGCTCAGCCTGGGCGTCGGCACCGCGGTGTACGGGCTCGGCGAGCGGTTCGGCCCGCTGGTCAAGAACGGGCAGGTCGTCGACATCTGGAACGCCGACGGCGGGACCGGCAGCGAGCAGGCGTACAAGAACGTCCCGTTCTGCGTCACCAACGCCGGGTACGGCGTGTTCGTCAACGACCCGGGCCCGGTGTCCTTCGAGGTCGCCTCCGAGGCGGTCGACCGGCTGCAGTTCAGCGTGCCGGGGCAGTCACTGGAGTACATGGTCGTCCACGGCCCCGAGCCGAGGGACGTGCTGCGCAACTACA
>DAHWEX010000115.1 GCA_027326205.1 Actinomycetota bacterium | reverse complement strand
TCCTGAACAAGGCCGCCCTGATTGCCTCCGACTGCGGCATCCCCGACCTCGCCCGCGAGCTGTGCCGACGGCAGTACGAACTGTTCGCGCGGTCCGCGCCACTACCAGCCTGGGCGGTCAGGCTCGCGTTGCAGCCCGTCTTGAACATCCCCCGTCAGCTCATCCGCGACAACCGCGCAGACGACGGCTACGCGGTGCTCCAAGCTCTCCACCACGCAGCCGCCAGCCGAGCAGCCGTCACCGTCGAGGGCACACATATCGACTTCGCCGCGCTCACCACCACGGCGGACGGTCATATGGAAACCCGCGCGCTCACCTGGACGGCCCTACTCGCCGACGGCACCCGCGCACTCGCCCAGGCCGGCCAGTGGGCCGAAGCCGCCGAGTGCGCCACCGCTCACCGAGGAGTTGGTGCCCGCCTGCTCGACGGCCGACAGGCCGCCATCCTCGCCCTGCTCACCAGCGGCCATCCCAACGAGGCAGCCATGCTCACCGAGCAATCTCAACCCGCAGAGCCCTGGGAGTGCGCCGTCCAAGCCGTACTCCGCGTCATGTGCGAGCGCGCCGCCGGGAACGCGGGAGCATCAGGGATCACCGCGATGCTCGCTACCACCAGCACACTGGTCCAGACGCAAGACCTGGCTACCATCGCCGCGCGTGCCAGAATCGGCCTGGTAGCAGTCGGCCTGGCCGACGCAGGCGGTGCGGCAGGCACGAGCGCGCTACGCGAGGCCCTGATTGCCAGCGGGACCGCAGACGGGTACGCCGCCAAGGATCTGCTCACCAGTCCGTCCATGCGCAAGGCCATCACCAGCACCCAGTACCTGGAGCTCCATGCTCTCGTCCGCATGTGCGGCCTGAGCGCTGGAGCCATTCCCCGTCACCTCCGCATCCAGCTGACCGACGCGGCAGACTGCGCCGCTTGCGCGCTGATGCACGGACAACGTGACTGGTCAGATGAGGAAAGACGGCCAGATAAGGAGCCGCACCATCCACAACCTCGTCAGGAACTTCTATTAAGTCCTGCCGGGCGTGCCCGCCGAGATACTGCCGAGGTAGAACGACCAACATTGGATGGCCGGGCCATGGCGCCAACGGGAAAGGTCGGCGGCTCAGTGCCCCAGGTAGGACCGCCGACCGCCGCGAGGCGTGCTGCGGCGTTGCGGGCAGCATCGGCTTGTAGCTGACGCTGCTGGACGGCGCGCAATCGGGCGACCGCGCGAGCCAGGCCGACGAGCCCGATGATCAGAGCGCGGCGTGCCGCAGTCCGCTGGCGGACAGGGGCGCAGGCCGCGAGTAGGTAAGCCGCAGTGCGGAGCACAGCTCCTAGCGGGCTCGCAACCGGGGGTCGGCTCCAAGGGGCCCGGGCTGCCCGGTTCAATCCATCGGCCGCCCGGCGTAGTTCGGGATTTCCGGTGGCTTGGGCCGCAGCGACGAGCAGGTCTGCAGCGGCGTATGCGATATCGGCTCGCCCGGATCGGGCCGTGGCGATCTCAGCGGCGGCCAACTGAGCAACCGCGACCGCGTGCGCGTAAATCTGTCCAGCATCGGCCCCGGCGAACATGTCGGCACCCGGCGGGGCACCAGTCCTTCCAGCCCGCCAGCGGGCGCGCATCTCCCCGAGCCGCAGCTCAGGGGCGAGCGTGGCACCTCCGAACCAGACCGGCTGCCCTGCCCTGTCGGCCAAGCCAGGCAAGGTGACGGCGTAGCCGACCATGCGATCGGTCCCGGACGGATCGGACCGCGGACGGACGAGCAGTCCCGCCCGGTCAAGCTCGGCGAAGAACTGGTCCTCGGTCCGGGATGACCGTGCGGCGCGCAGCACCTCACGGGCCAGCACCACGCGGGCCGTTGGGCCCGTCATCGCGCGGCCGGTCAGGCGGCTTGTGCCAATGGGCCAGCGTGCGCGGAGCCGGGGCAACGTGAGGTTCGGGGCCAGCTTGCCACCGCCGAACCACACCGGTCCGTTGTCCACGCCGGTGGTGCTGGCCTGACAGGGCCAGGCCAGCATTGCCCAGCCACGCCGCGGTGACCAGACCCTCGCGTGCTGCCGCCGCCTCGACCTGGGCGATCTCGCTCTGCGTGTACCTAACCGCGACCCGGCAGGTTCTCTTGCCATCGCCGGGTGCGCGCCGACTCCTCGCGGAGAGGTTCTTCGTCATGCCGATGATGACGTTGCCGACAGGCGGTTCGGTTCAACGGCCCGCGCCCGGGCCGTGGCGAGAGGTGCCGAAAGTGCCTCGCGCACTATCTTGCCCTTCCGGCGCCCTTCTGACGACGGTCACGAGAGACTGCCCGGAGACGGCCAGATGACGGCCCGCTGGCGGACATGAGAGTTGCCCCCCGGCGGCCACGGGATCTGCCCGACACGAACTGATCATTCCCGCCTGGTTGCCGGGCGGGGGTCCCCTTCCCGGCTTGGCTGGCCAGTGCGAACTGTTGTCAGCCGTCCGGGAAGGGGACGCGTGAAGAGTGCCGAGGAGATCATGAACATCCTGGAGGCGTACGACCTGACGGGGTCGTTCCGGGACGCCGGCGAGCTCGCCGGCTGCTCGCATCACACGGTAGCCCGTTACGTGCGGGCGAGGGAGGAAGGCCGGCTCGTGCCGGGGGCCGCGGAGCCGCGGCCCCGGCTGGCCGACGGCTACCTGGACAAGCTGGAGGAACTCGTCGAGCGCAGCAAGGGCAAGATCCGCGCTGACAGGGCGCACCGTGTGATCACGGCGATGGGGTTCACCGGGTCGGAGCGGACGACGCGGCGGGCGGTCGCGAAGCTGAAGCACGCCTACCACGCGGGGCGGCGGCGGGTGCACCGCCCGTGGGTGGCCGAGCCGGGCATGCGGGCGCAGTACGACTTCGGCGACGGCCCGGCGGTGAACGGGGCGCCGACGGTGCTGTTCTGCTTCTGGCTGGCCTGGTGCCGGTTCCGGGTCGTGCTGCCGATCCTGGACAAGACGCAGGCGTCGGTGCAGGCCGCGTGCGACGCGGCGTTCCGCCGGATCGGCGGGGTGCCGGCCTACCTGCTGACCGGCAACGAGAAGACCGTCACGGTCGAGCACGTGGCGGGGATCCCGGTCCGCAACCCCTCGGCTGTGGAGTTCGGCCGGCACTACGGCCTGACCGTGGCGACGTGCGTGCCGTATGACCCGGCGTCCAAGGGCGGGTCGGAGTCCACGGTGAAGCTGGCCAAGGCCGACCTGGTGCCGGCGGACGCGAACCTGCTGCCGGCCTACGGCAGTTTCGCGGAGCTCGAAGCCGCCTGCGACGGGTTCTGCGGCCTGGTCAACGCCCGCCCGCACCGCATCACGCGCAGGGCCCCGGCGGAGATGCTCGCCGAGGAGCGGGCGCGGCTGCACCCGGTCCCCGCGCAGCCGCTGACGGCGGCGCTGGGCGTCACCCGGCGGGTGGACATGACGTCGCTGGTCACGTTC
>DAHWEX010000112.1 GCA_027326205.1 Actinomycetota bacterium | reverse complement strand
CGCGCCTGCGCGGGCCGGCCTGGCTGGCGGACGAGATCGCGGGCACCCGCCGGGGCGCCTTGGATGGCGAGAGCCGCCGAGGTCGTTCGCCGGATCTTGTCGCGGGCGCCATCTTCGAACCGTTTCGATGATCACAGGCAGCCACGGCTCGCGGACCGGCGCGTCCCTGCCCGAAGCTCAGCGCCTCGCTAAATGCCAGCTTGACAGGCATTTTCTCCCTCCAGGCGGCCCTGTCGGCGCCTTCTTGGAAAGTTGCGGAGCAACGTGTAGTCGAACGCAGGAGAACCGATTCGATTACGCCGGGGTCTTGCGTGACGTTCGGGCGGGGCTTAGATTCCAAGACACCGCGATGGCCATCGCCTTGTCCCGTCAAGTTCTCGCGTCCCCGAGGAGGACACCGATGTCCCGTGCTCATTCCGGGCTGCCACCGCACGGCCGGCCGGCCGTCGACGCCGCGCGCAGCCGGGTGCGGCGGCTGGCGCCGCGGCTCGCGCTTGCCGCCGCCGTCATCGCCGGCTCCGCCGTGGCGACCGCGCTGCCCGCCGCCGCCGACTCCGTACCGCCCGCGCAGACCGCCGCGCCCGCCACGCTCGTGGTGCACGCCGACCAGCCGTTCCGCGCCGTCACGCACGTCGCCTCCGGCTCGCTCTACGGGCTGGACACCGCCACGGTGCCGGCCGGCAGCCTGGTCACGTCGCTGCACCCGAACACGTTCGTGCAGATGGCGCCGGGCGGCCACCAGCTGCCCAACGGCGAGCCCGCGCCGGGCGGCGACGCGCTGGTCGTCGCGCCGGAAGCCGCCAGGGCCGGGGCGAAGGTCGTCGTGCGGATGCCCGACTGGTACCCGAACTTCCCCTACCGGTGGGTGAGCTGGAGCGACTGGCTCAGCGCGGTCGACACCCAGGTCAAGTCGGTGCTGGCGGCCGGCGCCGGCAACATCAGGTCGTTCGAGCTGTGGAACGAGCCGGACTGGACCTGGAACACGGCCGCCGCCGGCCCCTTTGACGCCGGCTGGGCCCGCACGTTCGACGAGGTCCGGGCCGACGACCCGGCGGCGGTCATCCAGGGGCCTAGCATCTCGACGTTCAACCTGAGCTGGATGACCACGTTCCTGACCGACGCCAAGGCCAGCGGCACGGTGCCGGACATCATCTCCTGGCACGAGCTCGGCGGGTCCGCCTCGATCCCGGGCGACGTCGCCGCCTACCGCACGCTGGAGTCCAGCCTGGGCATCAGCCCGCGGCCGATCGCGATCGAGGAGTACGGCACGCCCAGCGAGGTCGGCGTGCCCGGGCCACTGGCCGGCTACATCGCCAAGTTCGAGCGCGCCGGGGTGGACAACGCGGAACTCGCGTTCTGGAACCACTACGGAACCCTCGGCGACCTGCTCACCGACACCGGCGGCCAGCCGAACGGCGCCTACTGGCTCTACGACTGGTACGGCGCGATGACCGGCAGCATGGTGACCACCGTGCCGCCGGCGGCCGCCGGCCTCGACGGCGCCGCCGCGGTGAACGCGGCGAAGAACGAGGTCGACGTGATCGCCGGCGGCGGCAGCGGCGCCACCGCGGTCCAGGTCACCGGCCTGGACAGGCTCGCCCTCGGCAAGAAGGTCAACGTCGCGCTCCAGTACACCCCGTCGGCCGGGCGCACCACCGCGGTCGCCGGGCCGGTCACGATCTCGGACGCGACGTACAGGGTCGCCAACGGGACCGTCACCGTGCCGATCGCGATGAACGCCAGCTACGGCTACCACATCGTCATCACGCCGCAGAACGACCACGCGGTCACCACGCTGAAGGGGACCTACCACCTCACCAACCTCGGCAGCGGCCTCGCCCTCGACACCACGGGCGACGCCACCGCATCCGGCACCCCGGCCGACCAGTCGCCCGCGAGCACCAGCATGACCCAGCTCTGGACGCTGAAGGCCGCGGGCTCCGGCCTGTACACGATCACCAACAAGGCGTCCGGGCTGCTGCTCGGCGTCAGCGGCCAGTCGGCCGGCAAGGGCGCTCCCGCGCTCATCACGGGCACCGCCGCCACCACACCCGACCGGCTGTGGCAGGTCATCCCCGACGGCAGCGGCCACGACGAGATCGCCAACTACAACAGCGGCCTGGTCCTCACGCTCGCCGGCGCGAGCACCGCGTCCGGCGCACCGGTGGTCCAGTGGCCCGACGACCAGGTGAGCAACAGCTGCAACGCGACCGGCCCGCGCGTCGCCGGCAAGATCGGCAACGCGGTCAGCCTGTGCGGCAACGGCGAGTACGTGTCGCTGCCCAACGGCATCGTCAGCGGCCTCGCCGGCGACTACACCGTCTCCGCCTGGGTCAACCCGTCCGCCAACACCACCTGGTCCCGGATCTTCGACATCGGCACCGGGACCGGCGACTACATGTTCCTGACCGTCAGCGACGGCGCCGAACCGCGGTTCGCCATCACCACCGGCGGGGCCGGCGCCGAGCAGCAGATCAAGGGCACCGGCCTGCTGCCGCTGAACACCTGGTCGCTGGTCACCGTCACGCTGTCCGGCACGACCGGGACGCTCTACGTCGACGGCACCCCCGTCGGCAGCAATACCAGCATGACCGTCCACCCGTCCGCCCTCGGCACCACCACCCAGAGCTGGATCGGCCGGTCCGAATACGGCGACCCGTACTACAGCGGCGCGGTCGATGACTTCAACATCTACAACCGCGCGCTCAGCGCGGCCGAAGTCGCCACCCTCGCCACCGGCGTGGCCGGCGCCGGCGACGTCGCGGACTACAAGTTCGACGAGGCCGGCGGCGCCACCGCGGTCGACTCCTCCGGCAACGGCCGGAACGCCACGATCATCTCCCGGCAGGCGACCGTGAACTTCGGCAGCGCCGCGGTGAACGACCAGTGGTGGACCCTCGTCCCGAAGAGGTAATCCCCGCC
>DAHWEX010000101.1 GCA_027326205.1 Actinomycetota bacterium | reverse complement strand
GACGTCGGGCCGGTCGTCGTCGAGCAGCCCGAGTTCGGCGAGGAACGCCATCACGTGACCGCCCGCGGAGCCGACGGTGCCTACGGTGGAGGCTTTGATCAGCTCGCCGCCGGCGTGCACGGCGGCCAGGCGGCCCACGGTCCACAGCATGCGGTCGCGCTGCCAGGCGGGCCAGCCGCGCATGCTGGCGAGCCGGTTGAGCTCGCTGAGCAGGTAGGCGGCGAACGGCGGGGGAGAAACGGCATGCAGGTCAGACGGGCGGGGCCTGCCGGCCCGGGCGGCGGGAGTCAGCATCGCAATCCGAAGCTGACCGTCGGCAGGAGCTAGCCACCGTGGCGGTACAGGCGCTGAAGCGGATGGCAACGACACTCAAGGCAGTGATCACCGAGAGCGCGCCGTCGGCCAGCGTGAGCACCGGCATCGAACCCTGCTGGACCATTGCGCTGAACCGCGCAGAGCTTCGCCTGGCGCCCCCCATGGCCGCCGCCCCCGATCCCTGGGGAGACAGGGGCAAGCCTGCCTTCGAGGTCATCGCGTTCTCCGAACTGAACCTCCACTTGAGTGAAGACCGCTATGACTACGAGAGCCGAAGCCACTCACTGTGGTACTGCGACGCCCAGGAGGCGGGAAGGTACCAGTGGTTTGAGACAGCGTTCATGATCCCCGGCATCCGCCTGGCCATGACCCGTCAAGAACCCTTCGCCCTGAAACCAGGCAGAGACGCCGCTGTCGCCGTGGCCGATGCGTGGCCAGACCGAGCCCAGATAGCCTGGCCGTTCACGCCGCGCTCAACGTCGGCGAACTGGACGCGTTCATAAGCCGTTGGACCGAGTGGTTCGCCGATGCATCAGAAGGAAAACTCGCCAGGCCCCGTTCCCTTCCCGAGCGACCCGTCAAGGGAAGTTGGCGGCAGCACTGAAGCCCACAGATAAGGCCGTGGCCCTGCCTTGCCGCACCCCGTGGCACCGACGTTTCTCACGATCCGGAACCTGCCTGACCCGCGCAGCACCTGCCCGGCGCGTCGAGCGCACGCTTCCCCGGGCCGACCCGCCGCGCCAGACGGACCGCGCGAAGGAGACGAGCAGCATCAGCACGATGGAACGAAAACCCAACCAGTCCGAGGCGCCCTCCTCGCTGCCAATCGTCCCAGTCGCGAGCACGGCATCAAGAGCGCCTACGACGCCGCCACGTGATCGACAAGACCGGATGGCACTTTCTCCTATCCGTTCACCGAGAACTCGGCGCTTATGGAAGGCAGGCAAGTTCGGCAGGAAGAATTCAACCTAATGTACTCGCAAAGTTCGGCGGAAGTTTGTTGAGGTACGGCAGGACCTCAATGAGGTGATCCCAACAAAGGTCCGCCCAGCAGTATGATCGGTGCAGCAACTGCAAGCAGGAAGAAGGAATATGGGAATCGACATTAACAGCTTTGTATTACATTTGCTGTTTCTCGCTCTGTGAGCGCACTGCAGCCCAGCGTGGCACCTGGTTCGCTCCACCGGTTACATGCCGTCACCTCCTTTCAGTCGGCGTGATTCACCCGCTGACGGGTGCGAGGCGGCTGCTGTAGTGGGACCAGCGTGCGCGGGCCTGGTGGCGGCGGCGCCAGTGTGACCAGCGGAAATGGAACGCGAGCCGGCCGCGGCTGAGAAGCCCTCCGGTGTAGGCCCTGGTCAGGGCGTCGATCCGGGCGGCCTCGGTGTCGGACAGGCGGACGGGCGGGATGCCGGCCGGGCACGGCAGTCCCGCGACGGCGGGCACGGTATCGGCGCCGGGATGAATGCGCAGGTCAAGGCTGGTGCCGACGGTGTCCTCAGTGTCGCCGGCCGGGGAGGGCAGCGGTTCCGGGTCCGTGATCCCCCTGGTCAGGAAGCTGCGGAGGAAGATGATGCGGATAATGGCCAGGGCGGTCAGGAGGGTGTGGCGGTTCTGCGCGGTCCAGGTGGTGACCTGGGACTGGTCCCATCCGAAGCCGTCCTTTCCGTTTTTGAAACTGGTTTCGACTGGCCAGCGCCTTCCGGTGATGGTCACGAAATATCCCAGGGTCGCCGGGCGGCCGGGGGCGGCGTGGCACAGGTAGCAGGTGTACGGGTTCTTCTCCCGGTCTAGTTTCCTGACCATCAGGAACTCATGCGGGTCTTCGGTGGCGATCAGGGCCCACAGGCCCCAGCGCGGTCCTTTGGTCCCTTTCCCGGCGGACCGCTGTTCGAACACGGCGTCCCGGGCTGCGTCTTTCACGCGGACCTTCGCGGTGCCCTTCGCGAGGGTCACCTTGTAGTCGCAGGGGATGATCACGACGTAGGACAGGGACAGCGCCCGGCACGCGGCCCGGAAGTCCCCCGGCCGGCCGTACACCTCGTCGGCGGCGACCCGGCAGATCCGGACCCCGCGCTCGATTACCGCCCTGAGCTGTGCGATCGCAAGTTCCGGCTTGGTCGCGAACCGCAGCCCCCGCGGGATTCCCGCCTTCTTCCGGCGTGCCGGGTCCGCGGCCCAGCACCCGGGCATGTACAGGTCGAACCAGGCCCAGCACTGCCCGGCCGAGGTCACCAGCGCGGAGAAAACCCAGGTCACGCAGTTTTCCGTCTTTCCGGTCACCCCGGAATGCTGCGGGGAAACGCAGGCAGTGCCCGTGCCCCGCTTCAGGTCCGTGGTCTCATCGACCGCCAGGCCCGGGCCGATCTCATCGTCCGCGTCCGGGTCCGCGCAGCCGAGGGCCTCCTGTGCCAGGAGAGGCAGCATCTCCCGGCCGCGTTCCCATGACCAGCGGTAACGTCCCAGCAGCCGGTGGAAGGTGCCGTCACCCGGCTCCAGCCCGGCCTTCTCCGGCAGGTCCCGGCAGTTCGCCCGCACGTCCCGGCCCAGCGCCAGGATGTACATCAGCGCCGCCGCGATACTCCGCTTCCGCTTCAGCAGCCCGGCTAGCAACGCCGTGACCAGTGCGTTCGCCCGCTCGACCGCCGCGACCGGATCCCCTATGCTGGCCGGTACG
>DAHWEX010000090.1 GCA_027326205.1 Actinomycetota bacterium | reverse complement strand
CGGCCTGCCGCGGGTTATCCTGCGCGTCATCCTGAACGGGTAGATCATCAGCCCGACGCGGTGGCCGCCCTTGGCGTCAAGCCCGATGTAAACCGGAACCTGGTTGGGGTCGCTGGCGTACAAGACTGTTCCCCCGCTGAGCTCCACCGCGTTCAACAGGAACTCGTGGAGGTCTCCGCGACCGGTAACACGGTAAACACGTGGCACCTGGCGGCCAGCAAGCATTTGAGCGTCCTTCAGCTTTGGCGTCGGCCGGCAAGGGAACCACGCTCTGCGGTGACCACTTGCCAGCGTCGGAGGGGCATTGAAATCAGGCCAAAATGAACACCACCTGCTTTCTAGCTGCTAGCGGTCACGAGAAAATACAGGTGTGCGGTCAGTTAACTCCCGGTACGCGGTCATCAGAATTCCAGGCCTGTGGCCATCTGGCGTCCAGGCTGACGGCCGGTTCTCCCGCCGGGTCACGGCGTGTCGTGATGCAGGCGGTCCCTCCGGTGTGAGTGGGTTTGAGGTGGTTCGCCTTACCCCGCTCGACACGGAGGGACCTGTGACCAAGTCTGACAGGGAGATCATGGAGATTTTCGAGGCGTACGACCTCACGCGGACGGCGTGGTCGGCGGCGCAGCTGGCTGACTGCGACCCGAAGACGGTCGCCCGGTACGCGGAGATCCGGGACGCGGGCGGGAACCCGCTGGTGAAGGCGTCGCGGCCGAAGGCGATCGACCCGTACCTGGAGAAGATAGAAGAGTGGGTCGACCGGGCCAAGGGCAAGATCCGCGGCGATGTGGTGCACCGGAAGATCACGGCGATGGGCTACCGCGGGTCGGAGCGGTCCACGCGCCGGACGGTCGCGGACGTGAAGGAGGCCTGGCACGCCGGCCACCGCCGCTATAGGCCCTGGGTCCCTGAGCCCGGGATGTGGCTTCAGCTGGACTGGGGCGACGGGCCGCTGGTGAGGGGCCGGAAGACGCTGCTGTTCTGCGCCTGGCTGGCGTGGTCGCGGTTCCGGGTCGTGATCCCGGTCTGGGACCAGCAGCTGGGCACGCTGACCTGGTGCATCGACCAGGCGCTGCGGGCGATCGGCGGGGCACCCACGTACCTGCTGACCGACAACGCGAAGACCGTCACCGTCGAGCACGTCGCCGGGATCCCGGTGCGGCACCCGGAGATGATCGCGCTGGGCCGGCATTACGGCTGCAAGGTGGAGACCTGCGTGCCCTATGACCCGGAGTCCAAGGGCGGCGTCGAGGCGACCGTGAAGATCGCCAAGGCCGGCCTGGTCCCCGCGGACGCGAACCTGCGGCCGGCCTACGGCAGCTTCGGCGAGCTGCAGGAAGCGTGCGCGGAGTTCTGCGCCCGGGTCAACGACCGTGTTCACCGGGAGACCGCCGAGGCGCCGCAGGGCCGGCTGGCCGCCGAGAAGGAGATGCTGCACCCGCTGCCGGACGAGCCGTATGCCCTGGCGCTGGGCGAGGAACGGCTGGTCGCCGATGACCAGACGATCCGGTTCGGGTCGGTCCGCTACTCCACCCCGCCCGGCCACTGGGGAACCCGGGTATGGTGCCGGGTCGCCGGCGAGGAGCTGGTCATCACCGCCCGCACCGCCGCCGGGGCCGCGGAGATCGCCCGCCGCCGGCTGTCGGTTCCCGGCAGCCCGGTCATCTGCGACGAGCACTACCCGGACCACCCGGGCGGGAACGGGCCGCGGCAGCCCGAGCCGAAACCCCGCACCGAGGCCGAGGCCGCGTTCCTGGCCATCGGGGAGGGCGCGCACCGGTGGCTGACCGAGGCCGCCGCGGCCGGGGCGTCCCGGATCCGGTCCAAGATGGCCCGCGCAGTCGAGCTCGCCGCGGTCGCCGGCGAGGCCAGGACCGACGCGGCCCTCGGGCTGGCCGCGGTCGCGGGCCGGTTCGCCGGCGGCGACCTGGCCTCCATCATCGACCACCTGGACGCCGAGGGACCGGCGGGAGACGTCGTCATCGCCGACGAGGCGCACTCGGCGCAGCCGGGCACCTCGGCCTGGTCCCGGCTCGGCACCAGGGGCGGCGCGTGAGCGCCGCCGGCCCGGGCCAGGACGCCCGGGACGCCGTCCTGGCCGCGCCCGGCGACTGGCTCCGCGACGCCGGGCCCGCCGCCCGCGAGGAGATGCGGGCCTGCCTGCGGCGGGTCATCACCTGGCCCTGGCCCGAGGACATGCACGTCGCGGTCATGCTCTGCCGCAGCGTCTACTGGCACGGCGGCACGATCGGAGGGCACCGGTGACCGGCCCTGCGGCCCCGCCGCTGCCCGCCGAGCTCGACGCGCTGCTGCGCCGGATGCGGCTGCCCTACCTGCGCAAGGCCGCGCCCGACGTGATCGCCACCGCCCGCGCCCAGCGATGGGAGCCCGCCGAGGTGCTCCGGGTGCTGCTCGCCGAGGAAGTCGCCGGCCGCGACGCCGCCACCCGCCGGCTCCGCCGCAAGAACGCCGGGTTCCCCACCGGGAAGACGTTCTCCTCCTGGCGGCCCGAGGAGTCCTCGGTCCCCGAGGCGACGCAGAACGCGCTCATGACCCTGGAATGGATCGGCCGGGCGGAGAACCTCGTGGCGACCGGCCCGTCCGGGACGGGGAAGTCGCACCTGGTCGAGGCACTCGCGCACGCCGCGATCGAGAAGGACCTGCACGTCGCCTGGTTCACCCTCGAGTCCCTCACCGCCACGATCGCGAAGGCGAAGGCCGACGGGTCGGTCGCCCGGACCGTCACCCGGATCTGCCGCAGCGACCTGATCGTCGTTGATGACATCGGGATGCTCCCGGCCGGGCAGGACGCCGCCGAGGCGTTCTACCGCATCACCGACGCCGCCTACGAGCGCCGCTCTGTTGCCGTGACCAGCAATATTCACCCGTCGGGATTCGACTCGATCATGCCGAAAACCCTCGCCACCGCGACAGTGGACAGACTGCTCCACCATGCTCACCTCGTGGTGACGGCCGGCGACTCGCACCGCCTCGCTGAGGCCCTCGCCGGAAGGGGGGTGATCCCGCTGGCTACCTAACCTAGCCCGCCCGGAGGGAAGGGAACCGGCCATCAGCATGGAAAACTGATGGCCGCCGGCCCGGAGGACCCAAGACCGCCCAACCGGATTTCCCAAAGACCGTTGACACCAGTACAGCCAGGCGATGGTGGTCACCGGGACAGGGGCCGGCTCGGGGGCCTCGAAGTCAGCCACCCACTCGCCGGCTCCGAACGGGCTCGATGTCCTGCGCTCGCCGCGCCGGCGAATGCTCCAGGCCGTCGTGAACAGCTCCCAGAAGAACTCCTCATCGGTCAGCCCCGCCCGCGCCCGGGCAAGGGTGAAGTACTCGGTCTGGTGCATCAGCTCCAGCAGCGTCTCGGCGCGCTTCCCGGTCATGCCCCGCATCGTACTCAGGCCCCCTGCCCCCGCCTGAGTGCCGCGGCACTCAGGCGGGTCAGGC
>DAHWEX010000084.1 GCA_027326205.1 Actinomycetota bacterium | reverse complement strand
AGGCGCCCCTCCTTATCGGGCTGCCAGGCATCCAGCGTCGTCCGCCCGGTCGGGTCGATCGCGCTGGGGTCGATCAGCACCCGTTCAACTCCCGGGCGGGCGGCTTGCGCGCGGGTATCTTCCGGAATGTCGGGCGCTGGCGCGCCCGACATTCCGGAAATTTCATGATCTGAGACGTAGAGCACGGCGTGCTCCTGGTCCGGGTCGCGGCGCATGGTGAACCGGGTCGTCCCGCGCCAGGCCGGCAAGCCGACGGCCCCGACCCGCAGCAGTTCGCGCACCCGGGCCGCGAACTCCTCGCGGCGGGGCAGCGTGTCCCGGTAGCCCGTCCAGAGCGACTCCTGCGCGGCGAGCCAGTCCCGGGTCTCGGCCGAGTCGGCGTCCTCCAGCCAGCGGTAAGGGTCGGCGACACGGTGCCCGTGCAGTTCCTCGACAAGGTCAAGTCGTCGCGCGGCGGGGTAACCGCCGGGAAATGAGGCCATAACCGCAGCCTAACCGGCGTTCGTAACCGTCCATTAACTAGGAATCCACGGATTGCCTTGTACTCTAGAAGAGATTGGCGGAGGCACGTGGCTTTGGCCACGCTGGGACAGACCCAGTCCTGGTGGTGTGAGCGGCGCCTCACAACGGTACCTGCGGAGGTGCCAGTGCGTCGCGTGCTGCTGCTCAACGTCACCTACGAGCCACTCACCACCGTCGGACTCCGGCGGGCCGTATGCCTGGTCCTGGGCGACAAGGCAGAAATCGTTCACGAGGACACCGCCGGGCTGCTGCTGCACTCCGCGACGGTCGAAGTGGTCACCCCCTCCGTTATCCGGCTCCGGCGCTACGTGCGGCTCCCGCAGCGCAACCGCGTTCCGCTTACCAGGGCGGCGCTGATGCGCCGGGACAATTACCGGTGCGTCTACTGCGGCCGGCACGGCGAGACGATTGACCACGTGATCCCGCGGAGCCGAGGTGGTCAACACGCCTGGGAGAACTGCGTGGCCGCCTGCCAGATGTGCAACCACCGCAAAGCCGACCGCCTGCTATCCGAACTCGGCTGGATTCTCCCCGTTGCCCCGGCGGTGCCGAAGGGCGCCCACTGGCGCCTGATCGGTGCCCAGTTTGACGGTGACCCCCTGTGGGAGGCGTACCTGGGTACCTCCGCGGCCTAGCGCTCGCCCCGTTCCCCCGCGGTCGCGGCAGCGGGCCGGTAAGCACCGGCCCGCTGCCGCAACCGCGTGCTCCCCGCTATCAGCGGGAGTGGGGAAGGCCGGTGACGTCGTAGAGGTGGTGGACGGGGTCGTGGACCAGGTAGCGGGCGAACGTTTCCACCGTGAACCGCGCGCCGTCGCTGCGGCGCCCCGGGCGGGTCCACTGGTCGCCGGTCAGCGCGGAGAAGCGGGCCGCTAGCGTCTCGGCGGCCCCGGCCAGTTCCCCGGCGACCGCGGCCGGGTCCTGGGTGTCGTAGCGGTCCGCGACCGCGGTCTCGTCCTGGTTCCAGTTCGGGTAGAGCGGGTCGTCCTCGGTGAGCATCAGGCCGAGCCGGTAGTCGTACAGCGTGAACACGTCACGCACGTGGCAGCCGTACTCGAGCGGCGACCACTTGTCCGGCCGGGGGCGGCGCGCCGCGCCCGGGGCGGTGAGCGGTGCTTGCCAGGCGGCCGCGTTCGCGCGGATCATCGCGGGGATGTCCGTCCGCGCGAAGGAACTCGTCACCAGGCCGCACTCCGGGCAGGGACGCCGGAGCACCCACGTCCAGTCTTTCGCATCAGGAACGATCGTCACGGCACCCAACCCTAGTTCCCGGCTCATCGTCAACCAGGCCGGGCAGCGGTTCGTCGACGAGGCCGCGCCCTACGGCGACGTCGTCAACGCGATGTACAAGCAGAACGCGGCCTCGCCCGGCATTCCCTGCTGGCTGATCGTCGACCAGAACTACCGCGACCGGTAGCTGTTCGACGAGACGCTGGCCACGCTGCCGCTGCCGTCGTCGTGGTACAGCGCCGGAACGGTCTACTCCTCGTACACGATCCCCGGGCTGGCCAACGCGATCGGCGTGCCCGCGGCCAACCTGGAAGCGGCCATCACCCGCTTCAACGGGTTCGCCGCGACCGGCGTGGACTCGGACTTCAGCCGGGGCGTCAACTTCTACGACCATTAGCGTCCGCGGCGGCGGAGGGCGACCCGGGCCGAGTGCGGCTGCGCCCGTTTGTCTTCGAAGAGGCCGAAGATATCTTCGTCGTATGCGAAGCGAAGCCGGCGCCGTACCGACCGTGCGCGATCAGGCCACCGTTGGCGTGGCCGGGGACTGGCACGGCAACACGCGGTGGGCGGTCCGCGCGCTCGCGGACTTCCGGGACGCCGGCGTGACGACCGTGTGGCACCTGGGCGACTTCGGCCTGTGGCCCGGGCCCACCGGGAACGACTACCTCGATGCCATCGAGGGCGCCTGCGTCCGGCTAGGGATAACGATCCTGGTCACGCCGGGCAATCACGAGGACTACGCGCAGCTCGCCCAGGTGCCGGGCGTCCCGCTGTGGGTGCGTGACCACATCGCGTTCCTCCCGCGTGGCCACCGCTTCACCGTCAACGGCTGGCACGTCCTCTCGTTCGGCGGCGCGCCGAGCATCGACTTCGAGTTCCGGGAGGAGGGCGTCTCCTGGTGGCCGGCGGAGCTCCCCGCCGACGACGAGGTGGACGCCGCCATCGCCGGCGGCCCGTGCGACATCCTGCTGCTCCACGAGTCAGCGAACGCGCCGCACCTGACCGGCGCGGTATCCCGCATCGTCGGTTCCAATTCTTCCGGCTGGAGCGACCAGGGGCTCGCCTACGCGCGACTGGGGCGTGAGCGCATCACCCGGCTCCGGGCCGGCGTGCGGCCGCACATGGCACTGCACGGCCACTACCACGTCGCGGACATCGCGAAGCACGGCGACGGCTCCTGGACGGTCTCGCTGGGCGGAGACGGGGGAGACGGCAACCTCGGTCTCCTCCAGTTGCCCGCGAGGCAGGCGCTTGCCTCCGCGGGCGCTGACCTTGAGCCGCCGGAGGCGACGTTCTTTTTTCTCGCCGACGCGGACGCGGACGCCGGCGTCGGCGCCGGCGCGGACGGCAACGGAAGCGGCGATCGACTGCTATAAGAGCTGCTTCTAGTAACCAGAAGAATCATGTCTTTGACTTCTGGATATGCGGGACTGAGCATTGACGTGTGAAGCTGAGTCGGCAGGCCGGTTCGCGGAGCTCAGTGCCCCGCGCGGGCACTGACGCGCGGGCGTGGGCGACCCTAGGGCTGGTGTCGGCGGGCCTGTTCCTGGCCGTCACGTCGACGACCATGGTCAGCGTCGCACTGCCGGGCATCGGCGCCGCCCTGCACGCCGGCCCGGTCGGCCTGGAGTGGGTCGTCGACGCCTACGCGCTGGTGTACGCGATGCTGCTGCTGCCGGTCGGATCGCTCGGCGACCGCCGGGGCCGCAAGGGGCTGTTCATCGCCGGCACCACGCTGTTCGCGGCCGGCGCGCTCGGCTGCGGGCTGGCCGGCTCGCTGGCGGAACTGCTGGCGGCGCGCGTGGCCCAGGGGGCGGGCTCCGCGCTGGCCGTCTCCTGCAGCCTGACGATCATCCGGGCGACCTTCGAGGACGCGCGGCAGCGGGCCACCGCGATCGGGATCTGGTCGACTAGTTCCGGCGTGGCGCTCGCCCTCGGACCGCCCCTGGGCGGGGTGCTGGCCAGCGCGTTCGGCTGGCGCGGCGTGTTCCTGGCGCT
>DAHWEX010000070.1 GCA_027326205.1 Actinomycetota bacterium | reverse complement strand
GCGCTCGAGCGCCACGACTCGATGACGCCCGGCGAGCTCGCCGAGCACGAGAAGGTCCAGCCGCCGTCCATGACGCGGGTGATCGCGGTGCTGGAGGAGCGCGGCCTGGTCACGCGGGAGCCGCACGCCACCGACCGGCGGCAGGTGATCTTGACGGTGACCGCCGAAGGCCGGGACGTGGTGCAGCGGGTCCGCCGCCGCAGGGAGGCGTGGCTCGCCCAGCGTCTGCAGGAGCTGACCCACGGCGAGCGCCAGATCCTGCGCGCCGCCGCCCCCATCCTGGAGAAGATCAGCCAGTCCTAGGCGCCCGGCCGACCCCGGCGCGAAGCCGCCACGCGCCAGCCGCCTCGTAGCGCGGCTGCCCGCCCCGTGCTTCGTGGGCCAGCGTGCTGCGGATGAGGTAGATCTCCTCGACCGTCCAGGTCGGCCCCTGGTACCCGGAGAGCTCGGCCACCACGGGCCGCACGTCGACCGGGGCGCGGCACCGGGCCAGCGTCACGTGCGGCCGGTACCGCCGTGCGTCCGGGGGCGGCGTGCCGGCCCGGCGGGCGCCGGCGCCGACCGACAACGCGAGTTCCCCGAGGGCCTTCCGGTCGCCGGACAGCCCGCTCCACAGCACGTTCGCCCGCGCGGGGCCGGGAAATGCGCCCGCGCCCGCCAGGCTCAGGCCGAACGGGTCGTGCCGCCGCGCGGCCCGCTCAAGCCGGGGCAGCAGCCGGACGAGGCTTCCCTCGTCCACCTCGCCCAGGAAGACGAGGGTGACGTGCCACAGCTCACGGCTGGTCCACCGCAGGTCCGCATGGGACGACCGCAGCGGCGCGCACGCCGCCTCCAGGTCGTCGAGGACCGCGACAGGCGGGGCCAGGCCGACGAAAAGCCGCATCACCCATCCCTTACGAATAACCTGAGCCGGTGAACAAGGTCCCTCGCTGGCTGCTGCCCACCGTCCTCGGGCTGCTCGTGCTCGTGGTCCTGATCGGCTCGGTCGTGCACTAACACGAGCCGCTCGACGACGTAGTCGACGCACGCGGTCAGCGCGGCCACGTCAGCCGGCTCGACCGCCGGGTACATGGCGATCCGCAACTGGTTGCGCCCGAGCTTCCGGTAGGACTCGGTGTCCACGATCCCGTTCTCGCGCAGCACCCGCGCGATCGCGTCGGCGCTCAGCGAGTCCGCGAAGTCGATCGTCCCGACCACGGGCGACCGCATCGCGGGGTCCGCGACGAACGGCGTCGCGCAGGGCGATCTCTCCGCCCAGGAATAGAGGATCTCAGCCGAACGGTCCGTGCGTTCCCGTGCCCAGTCAAGGCCTCCGCTCTGGAGTATCCAGTCGAGCTGGGTGGCCATGAGCACGAGGGTCGAGATGGCCGGGGTGTTCAGGGTCTGCTCCTTAACGGAGTTTTCCACCGCGACCTTCAGCGACAGGGACTCGGGGATGTACCGGCCGCTTCCGGCGATCTCGTCGATCCGGGCGAGGGCCGCCGGAGACAGCAGCGCCAGCCACAGGCCGCCGTCCGCGCCGAAAACCTTCTGCGGCGCGAAGTAGTAGGCGTCGAACTCGGCCGGGTCCACCGGCAGCGCTCCCGCGGCGCTCGTCGCGTCAACGAGCACGAGCGCGCCGTCATCGGCGCCCGCCAGGCGGCGGACCGGCATGCGGACCCCGGTCGAGGTCTCGTTGTGGGTGAGCGCGTAGGCGTCTACCCCGGCCTCGGCGACGGGCGCCGGGTACGAGCCCGGCTCGGCCCTGATGACCGACGGCTCCTTCAGCCACGGCGCCCGGCCGGCCAGCGTCGCGAACCTCCCGGAGAACTCGCCGAACGAGACGTGCTGCGACCGTTCCCGGATCAGTCCGAAGATCGCCGCGTCCCAGAAGGCGGTGGTCCCCCCGTTCCCCAGGGAAACCACGAACCCGTCCGGCAGGCTGAACAGCTCCGCCAGCCCGCCGCGGATCCGCCGCACGAGATCCTTCACCGGCGGCTGCCGGTGCGATGTCCCTAGCTCGGACGCCGCCGCGAGGGCGGCGACCTGCTCTGGGCGGACCTTGGACGGGCCGCTGCCGAACCGCCCGTCCTTCGGCTTGAGGTTCCCGGGGATGACGATGCTGGTCACGAACCCAAGAATAGGCGGGACCGTGCGAAGATCGAACCCATGGACAGGATGCTGACGCAGGAGATGCTCGACAGCTCGCCGATGAAGCAGTTCGGGCACTGGTTCGACGAGGCGGTGGCCGCCGGGCTGCCCGACCCGAACGCGATGGTCCTGACGACCCTCGGGGCCGGCGAGGGTCCCCATGCGCGGACCGTGCTGCTGAAGGCGCACGACGACGCGGGCTTCACGTTCTACACCAACAGGACGTCGCGCAAGGGGCGGGACCTCGCGGCCGATCCGCGGTGCTGCGCGCTGTTCCCCTGGTACGGGCTCGGCCGCCAGGTGACCGTGGAGGGCGCGGTGCGGCCGCTGAGCATGGCGGAAAGCGAGCCGTACTACCACTCGCGGCCCTGGCTGTCCCAGATTGGCGCCTGGGCGTCACGGCAGTCCACGGTGCTCGCGTCCCGCGCGGAACTCGACGACCGCGTGGCGGACCTGGCGGCGCGCTGGCCCGAGGGAACCGAGGTGCCGATGCCCGATTTCTGGGGCGGGTACCTCATCGTGCCCAGCCGGATCGAATTCTGGCAGTCCCGGCCGAACCGGCTGCATGACCGGCTCAGCTACCGGCGTACCGGGAACCACTGGGGTATCGAAAGGCTGTCTCCTTAGGTTTCATTTCGATGGTGGGGCGAGCGCGTAGCATCACTGTCGGGAGGAAGGTTCCAGTGACTGCCCATGGGCTTATCGACACCACGGAGATGTATCTCCGGACGGTGTTCGAGCTTGAAGAGGAAGGGATCGTGCCGCTGCGGGCGCGGATCGCGGAGCGGCTCGCCCAGTCCGGTCCGACCGTCAGCCAGACGGTCGCCCGGATGGAACGCGACGGCCTGCTGCACGTGGCCGGAGACCGCCAGCTGGCGCTCACCGACGCGGGCCGCAAGCTGGCGACCCGGGTGATGCGCAAGCACAGGCTGGCCGAGTGCCTGCTCGTCAGCGTGATCCAGATGCCCTGGGAAGAGGTGCACATCGAGGCGTGCCGCTGGGAGCACGTCATCTCGGAGTCCGTCGAGCGGCGGCTGTACGAACTGCTCGGTCGCCCGGACCGCTGCCCGCACGGCAACCCCATTCCCGGGCTCGATGAACTGGTCACGGAGGCCGGCGCCTCCCCCGCGGCACTAGATTCGACAATGATCGATGCAACTCGCGGGACCAACGAGACTGTGCGGGCCACAGTTACACGGATAACCGAGCAAGTTCAAAGTGATCTGGACCTGATGCTTAAACTGAAGCGGGCCGGGATACAACCCGGACGCGAGGTGTTGCTCGGGGCGGTTGACGGCGGAGTTCACGTCAGCGGCGAGGACGGAGCCAGCGGGTCGTCCGCTGACCTGCCGACCGAGGTCGCCTCGCATGTGTTCGTGTCCAGGGAGTAACCAGGAGACCGTGCGGTGACCGGAGCGTGACATGACGCGCTGGAACGAGAGCCTGCCAGCGGAGTTCGTGCTGGGTCAGGCGGACATCGGCGTCATCGTCGCGGACACAGCAGGCAACGTAGTGTTTGCGAACGACTACGCAGTCAGACTGCTGCGGCTGGGAAGCCCGGCGTCTTCGCTGATCGGGAAGCCGATCGGCAGCCTCGGCCTGCTGCCGGACAGCGAGCCCGGGCGGGCCGAGGAGATCACCCGGCAGGTGCTCAGCGGCGTCTCCTGGGAAGACACGTTCGCCAGCCACCGCAACGACGGCAGCTTCCTGTTCGTCCGGGAATTCGCGGTACCGCTGCGCGCCGCCGGCGGCACCGGCGAGATCGACGGCATCGTGATGCTCATCACCGAGGCGGGGCGGCGGGACGCGCAGGGCGAGCCGGACCGGCTCCGCATCCTGGAGCGGATCGGCCAGCGGCTGGCGGGCTCGCTTGAGCTCGACGCCACGCTGCGGCAGGTCGCGCAGATCCTCGTCCCCCGGTTCGGCGACCACTGCTTCATCGACCTGTTCAGCGGCGACAAGCTGATCAGGCGGGCCGCCGCGCACGCCGGCGGCTGGGAGCCGCCGGCCGGCACCTGGGCCCGGGTCGGCGAGGCCATCCGCTACCCGCCGGGCCACTTCATGCAGCAGGCCATGTCGCGCCTGGAAACGATCGTGGTCCCCGACCTGCAGGCCGGCTACTACCCAGCGCCGAGCGAGCGGTCCATGTCCGCCGCCGACCAGGCCGGGCTCACCTCGGTGCTCGCGTCGCCGTTGTACGCGCGCGGTGAGCTGCTCGGCGTGATCTCGATCGCGCTGTCGCGGATCACCGACCGGCCCGACCCGCACTACGACCTGTCCGACGGCGACCTCATCGGGGCGATCGCGTCGCGCGTCGCGGTCGCCATCGACAACGCCATGCTGTTCGAGGCCGAGCGCCGGACGGCGCTGGCCTTCCAGCGGTCGCTGCTGCCCGACTCGGCCCCCGAACTGGACGGCCTTGAGGTCGCGTTCCGGTACGTGCCGGCCAAGCCCCTGGCCACCCAGGGCCAGGGCATCCAGACGCAGGTGGGCGGGGACTGGTACGACATCATCCCGCTCGCCGCCGGCCGGGTCGGCCTGGTGATCGGGGACGTCGAGGGCCGGGGCGCCCGCGCCGCGGCCACCATGGGCCAACTCCGGGCCGCGCTGCGCGCGTACGCCCAGGACGAGAAGTCGCCCGCCGACATCATGCGCAAGCTCGACGAGTGGGTCCGCTCAACCGCGCCCGTCGGCGCGGGCGGCGACCCGCCCACCGTGTCGTGCATCTACCTGACCTACGACGCGTGGAACCGGAACCTGACGTTCGCCAACGCGGGGCACGCCGCGCCGCTGATGGCCCTGGACGGGACCGTCCGGCCCCTCGAGGTCCGGCACAAGGGCGTCCTGCTCGGCGTCCGGGGCCGGGGCATCCGCGGGCTGCCGACGTACCGGGAGCAGACCGTCACCCTGCCGCCCGGCGCCGCGCTCGTCCTCTACACCGACGGGCTCACCGACCGGCGGTCCCGTGCCGACGGCGACGGGCACTACACCGAGGCCGAGGCGGTGGCCATGCTGCGGGACGCGCTGCTCACCGCGCCGGCGTCCGCCGAGGGGCTCGTCGCCGCGGCGGAGCACGCCGTGCCCGGCGACATCGACGACGACATGGCGATCCTGGTCTTCCGTTCCTCGCCGGACGACCTGGCGTACTTCGAGCGCTCCTTCCCCGCCGAGCCGATCATGGTCTCGGAGGCGCGCAAGCTCGCGACGGCCACGTTCGCGGCCTGGGACATGCACCCCGACCAGGCCGACCTGGCCCTGCTGCTGGTCTCCGAGGTGGTGACCAACGCGGTGCTGCACGCGTCGGTGACGCCGAGCCCGGCGGGCCGCCGCTTCGACCTGGAACTCGACCCGCTCGCCGACATCTCGCCAGCCGGGGTGAACGTCGGCGTGCTGACCCCCGGGGCTGGCCTGGCGCTCGGCGCGCACGCCCCGGTGTACCGGCCCAGGGAGTTCACCATGCGGCTGCGCCGGGGGGCGGAATCGGTCTGGGTTGAGGTGTTCGACCCGGACCTGCGGCTGCCCCGGCTGCGCACCGCCAGGGCCACCGACGAGGGCGGCCGGGGCCTGTACCTCGTCGAGCAGCTAGCCACCCGCTGGGGCTCGCGGCCCACCCCGGACGGCAAGGCCGTCTGGTTCGAGATCCCCCTCGACAGCAAGTCCGGCTAGCCGACCGCGCGCACGGCCACCTCACTGACCACCTCACTGACCACCACGGTGCCGGCGAAGACGTCGCCCACCGAGACCTCGCTCATGCCGGACAGCATGATGAACACGCCGATGAACAACTCGCCGTTCAGGACCAGGCCGGTGAACTGGCGCAGCGCCATCCGGCCGCGGCCCGCGAAGCCGCCCGCCGCCGGGTGCCAGCAGCGCAGGCCGAGGATCCGCTGTGCGGGCGTCTGCCCGTGGCCCCAGGTGACCGCCGACCAGGCGAGGTACCCGACGCCCAGCGTCACGGCGAACAACAGGACCGCCAGGGCATAGGCCGCGGCCACCCGCCCGTTACTTGCGGGCCGCGTGCCTTCCGGCAGGCCGAGTGCTGAGATGCGGTCGGGGTCCATCGCCGGCTCCCTGGCTCGATCGGACGTTGCGAAGGCCTGTAAAACCATTACACTATGATCATATAATAATGGCGACAAGGAAAGAAGGCCATGTTCCGGTTTCAGCTGGACGGCTCCTCGGGGGTGCCGCCGTACCTGCAGTTGGTTCACCAGGTCAGGCAGTCGCTGTTGCTCGGCTACCTGCGCGAGGGCGACCGGCTGCCCACGGTCAAGGACCTCGCGGAGGACCTCGCGATCAATCCGAACACTGTGGTCAAGGCCTACCGCCAGCTTGAGCACGAGGGGCTGACGGGCGGCCGGCCCGGACAGGGCACCTTCATCACCGCCACCCTGGTACCGCCTCCGGCGGCCGCGAGCGACGCGCTGCGCTCTTCGCTCGCGGACTGGTTCCGCGCCGCCGAGGCGGCCGGGCTGAGCGAGGAAGCGGTCACCGCGCTGATCGCGGTGGTCCGCCACGACCAGCGGAAGGAACGAATCGGATGACGTACGACGGTGCCACGGCGCTGCGGGCGGACCGGCTCGGCAAGCGCTACGGGCAGACGTGGGGGCTGCGCGACTGCACGTTCGCGGTGCCCGCCGGGTCGATCGTGGGCCTCGTCGGCCCGAACGGCGCCGGCAAGACCACGCTGCTCGCGCTGACCGTCGGCCTGCTCGCGCCAACCGAGGGCCAGATAGCGGTCTTCGGCGCGACATCCCGCGCCCACACGGCGGCGACGCTGGCCCGGGTCAGCTACCTGGCCCAGGATCACCCGCTGTACCGGGGCTTCACCGTCGCCGACATGTTCCATCTCGGCCGCTCGATGAACCCGCGCTGGGACCAGGCCCTGGCCCTGGAGCGGATGGAGACGCTTCGAATCCCGCCGCAGCGGAAGGTCAAGGCCTTGTCCGGCGGCCAGCAGGCCCAGGTCGCGCTGACCATGGCGCTGGCCAAGCGCGCGCCGCTGCTCGTGCTCGACGAGCCGGTGGCCAGCCTGGACCCGATCGCCCGGGTCGAGTTCATGCGGGACGTGATGGCCGAGGCGGCCGGCTCGGGCCTGACCGTGCTCATCGCCTCGCACGTGATCTCCGAGCTGGAACGGCTGTGCGACTGGCTGCTGGTGCTCACCGGCGGGCGGCTGCGGCTGGCCGGGCCGGTCGATGACCTGCTCGCCGGGCATCACCTGCTGACGGTGCCGCGGCAGGTCCCGGACGGCGG
>DAHWEX010000048.1 GCA_027326205.1 Actinomycetota bacterium | reverse complement strand
CGACCGCGCGGCGGCCGTGGCGGCCTCGTAGTTCCCCGAGTCGTAGGTCAACCCGGAGATCGTGGTGAACGGGAACTCTTCGTGCTTGATCCAGTTCCGCTCGCGCAACTCAAGCGGGTCCACGCCAAGCTCCGCGGCGAGGTCGTCCATGATGTGCTCGATGGCGTAGGTCGCCTCGGGCCGCCCGGCACCGCGATACGCGTCTGTCGGTGTCATCGTGGTGAACACCCCGGTGCAGTTGAACCGGTAGGCGTCCATCTTGTAGATCGCGTTGAACATGAACGCACCAAGCAGCGGCACGCCGGGCGTGACCAGCATCAGGTACGCGCCCATGTCCGCGAGCAGGTTCACGTCGAGCCCGATGATGCGGCCGTCGGAACCGGCCGCGAGCCGCACCCGCTGGAGCTGGTCCCGCCCGTGGTGCACGGCCACGTTGCCCTCGGACCTGCTCTCCGTCCACTTCACCGGGCGGCGGAGCTTGCGCGCGATCAGCAGGGACAGCACTTCCTCCGCGGTGACCTGGAGCTTGGAGCCGAAGCCGCCGCCCACGTCCGGCGCGATCACCCGCAGCTTGTGCTCGGGGATGCCGGTCACGAGCGCCAGCATGACCCGCAGGACGTGCGGGATCTGCGTGGCGCTCCACAGCGTGAACTCGTCGCCGACGGGCGCGCACACCACGGCGCGCGGTTCCATCGCCGACGGGATCAGCCGCTGCTGCCGGTAGGTCCGCTCGATGACGACCGGGGCGTCGCGGAACGCCGCCTCGAGGTCGCCGTTGGCGAACTCCCAGGTGAACGACTTGTTCCCCGCCTCGTGTACCGTGACCGAGCCGGGGGTGAGCGCCGCCTCCATGTCGAGCACCGGGTCCAGGGCCTCGTAGCTCGCGTCGACCAGTTCGGCCGCGTCGGCGGCGGCGTACCGGTCGCGGGCCACCACGCACGCCACGATCTCGCCGCCGTAGCGGACGGTGTCCACCGCCATCGGCGGATGGTCCGGGATGACGATGTCCGGGGTGACCGGCCAGGCGCAGGGCAGCGACCCCTGCTCGGCCGCGAAGTCGGCACCGGAGTAGGCGGCGATCACGCCGGGCGCGGAGCGCGCCGCGGACACATCGACCGCGGTGATCCTGGCGTGTGCGTACGGGCTGCGGACGAAGGAGACGTGCAGCAGGCCCGGCAGCGTGATGTTGTCGGTCCAGTTCGTCTCGCCGGTGATCAGCCGCGCGTCTTCCTTGCGGGTGCGCGCCTTGCCGACCTCGGCCTGGGTCTCGTCGACGGCGGTCACGCGGTCACCTCCGCCGTCGCGCCGGCCGCGCGGAGCACGGCGCGGACGATGTTCTGGTAGCCCGTGCAACGGCACAGGTTCCCCTCAAGGCCGTCCCTGACCTCTTCCTCGGTGGGGTGCGGGTTCTCGCTCAGCAAGTCCGCGGCCGCCATGATCATGCCAGGGGTGCAGTACCCGCACTGCAGCGCGTGCTCCTCGTGGAACGCCTCCTGCAGCGGGTGCAGGGCGCCCGAGTCGCCGGCCAGGCCCTGGATGGTGGTGACCTCAGCCCCGTCGGCCTGGACCGCGAGGACCGAGCAGCTCTTCACCGACCGGCCGTTCAGCAAGACCGTGCACGCCCCGCAGTTCGAGGTATCGCACCCGATGGGCGTCCCGGTCCGCCCGGCCTGCTCTCTCAGATAGTGCACCAAAAGCAACCGGGCTTCGACGTCGTCCTCATAACGGACGCCATCGATCGTCACGCTGATCTTCATAACGCGGCCTCCTTGCCGTGCCAGATGCGCCTCTGCACACGGTAAGACCAGCGTCACTACCTGCACTAGCCCTGCCATCTCGATGTAAAGCATAATTGCGCTCCGCAATTGAGAATTGCGATCGAAATGGGTAATTCACGGTGCCCGGTAGTCACCCGGAAGACTACCGGAAAGACTTTTGAATCCACCGAACGGGTCGGGGTGACCGTGGCTCGCACCCTGCCACGCCCGCCTCCGGCCGGACGGAGGGGGCGGCGGTGCCCCGCGCGGCCGCAGCGAGACCAAGCTGCTACGCGCCGCCTCTGGTTTCGGAGGTTTGCAGTGAGTTAACCTACGGAAAGAGTCGCTTAAAAGGCGATTAAACCTCGTAAACAGTTGTATAACGTCCAGAAGTAGGAGGTGGGTGCCTGATGGCCACCGCCGAAGACGCCCCTCCCGGGGCTGCGGAAACCCAGGTGGAGAAGGGGCTCAAGACCGGTGCCCTGGGCCTTATCTCCGCCACGGTCATGGGGGTGGCCTCGACCGCCCCCGCATACAGCCTCGCGGCGACGCTCGGGTTCATCGTGGCCGTCGTCGGCCTCGGTTCGCCCATCGTCGCGGTCCTCGCGTTCGTCCCGATCTTCCTCACCTCCATCGGGTACAGCGAGATGAACAA
>DAHWEX010000044.1 GCA_027326205.1 Actinomycetota bacterium | reverse complement strand
CGGCGCCGCCGGCGCCGGCCCACTGCCCCCCTGGGGGAAAGCCGGGCGCCGCCTGCTCCGGGCCCGCGGCGGGCCGGGCGGCCCGCCCGCCGGCCCGGGCCAGTGCCGTCCGCCGGGCGGTCACGACGAGCCAGCGCAGCGCGCCCGCGCCCGCGAGGGCACCGCACAGCGTCGGCACCGCGTACGACCCTGACGCGCCGTGCCTGGTCAGCGCGGCCGCGAGCCCGATGCCCGCGAAGACCGCCAGCCCGACCGCGCCCACGGCGAACCGCCGCATCGCGAGCATGCCCAGCCCGGCGGAATACAGCAGGACGACGACGAGCACCCCGCCGAGCAGCACCGTCTTGTCGGCCGTCCCGAACGTCGAGGTCGCCCAGTCCTTGACCGCGAGCGGCGTGCGGTCGATCGCCGCCTCCCCGACGACGACGACCGGCGACGCGGCGGGCATGGTGAGCCCGGCGAAAAGCTGGCCCACCCCCATCGCCGCGATGGCGGCGAGCAGCCCGCAGGCGGCACCCCACCGGGAAAACCCTGACTCAGGGGGCCTCGCGGCCCCGGTCCTAGAAGTCATGCAGCTATGGTCCGTCGCAATCCGCCAGCGTTACACGGAGCCGCGATCGCGCCTCCACTGGGTTACACGGCCACGCTATCGGTTTGGTTCACGGCTCAGGCGCCCAGGTTGGTTGAGATCTGCTTAAGCCGGCTCTCCTCAGGCCCCGTCGTCGAACGCCCACCGGGTGGGCGACCCGGTGAAATCGCTGTGCAGCATGGAGAAGACGCGCTGCGGCCGCACCCCGATCGTCGCGTTCCTGGCGGGATCGAGGAAGTCCAGGTCCACGCCGCTGTGGTACTTCGCGTTCATCAGGTCCACGACCCGCCGCAGCACCGCGGGGTCGGTCACGAACCGCGCCGTCCCCTCGATGATCACCGGGTCCGACGCGTCCTCGGTCGTGACGCAGCACCGGGGGTCGCCGCGCAGGTTCTTCACCTTCCGGGAGTGCGCGGCGGAGGTGAACCACAGCGTGCTGTCGTCCCACATTCCCCAGACGGGCATGGTGTGCGGCCGCCCGTCCGGCCAGGTGGACACCACCCAGTAGTTGCGCGCTGCGGTGAGCCGCTCCGCCGCCCATGACCAGTGCAGGAGCCCGCTCCCGTGCTCCGGGCCCGCCACGCCGTATCCGGGCATGTAGGGCCTGCTTACCCGAGGGATCCCCATGCGCAAGTGTCTACCATGCGACAACGGCCGCGCGGGCGACTAACGTTGGCCTTCGTGCCGGTAGACCGCGTTTTCGCAGGTCGGATGCGAAAACGGTGCCGATAGCGACCGGTAGTGTCAACGAACGTCCGTTGACGAGCCCCGATGTGGGCGTTCTGGCCCGACATTGGTGCAGGTCAGCGTGGTGTGGGCAGAGGGCAGCAACTCGGGAGCTTGTCAACACGGCCTCCGGTTGCCGCGCGCCGCAGTGGGCCCGATGCCTGGACAAGCCGGAGCTGCCACCGCCATGACGACGAGCCAAAACGCGTTCAGTCCTCCGGCCTGGGCCCGGCCGGGGCGGGGCTTGCCGGGTCCGCGTCTTCGGGGCAGCCGCCAGCCCGTGCGGCTGGCGGCTGCCCCGGGGCGCGCGGTGGAGTGTCAGGGGCCGATCATCGGGCTGACGTTGAACCGGGAGCGCAGCAGGCCGAACTGGTACATCACGTCGGCGACGCGCTGGATCCGGACCTTGTCGATGGCGGTGGGGTAGATGTTGAGCGACATCACCGAGGCGACGATCGGCTGGATCTGGCCGTTCTGCGGGCCGCCGGCGATGGACTCCATCGCCTGCTCGACCGCCCGCCGGCTGATGTCGGCGGTCTCCTGGCCCTGCGACAGCGCGGAGACGAACGCCTTGAGGGTGCCGGGGTTGGCCTGGGCCCAGGACTTCGTGACGACGTAGCCCTGGATGGGGAACTGCTCCGTGGCGCCCTGGTTGAGGTCGGCCAGCTTGACCGCGCCGTACTCCTGCTCGGCGACGGTCGCGAACGGCTCCGGCAGCGCCGCCGCGTCGACTTTCCCGGAGGCGAGCGCGGCCGCCATGGTCGGGAACGGTATCGGCTGGGCGGGAAAGCGGACCTGGCTCAGCTGGATTCCGTTCTCGGTGATCACCGAGGCGGCGAGCAGGTAGTTAATATTGAGGGGCGCGTTGATGCCGAGCAGGTGCCCTTTCAGGTCCGCCAGGGACTTGATGTTGGAGTCCGGCATCGTGTATATGGCCTGGGTTCCCTCCTGCATCACCGAGCCTTCCGCGACGATCTCCAGCGGCTGGTGGTCGGTCACGTAATGCTGGATGTAGGAGACGTAGTTCCCGCCGGTAATGTCGTACTGCCCGGCGACCTGCTGGTTGATGACGGTGTCGCTGCTGGTGGCGGGGGTGTAGTGGATCGTCAGGCCTTCCTTGGCGAACAGGCCCTCGTGCAGCGCGACGAAGAATCCGGCGGAATCGACCGCCGGCACGACGGCCACGTTAAGCGTTGTTTTCTGTAGTCCGTTCGGACTAGTGCTTCCGGCGGTGGCGGCCGTGCCGGCGCAGCCAGAAATAGCCATGAGGGCTATTGCGAGAGGGGGCGCGAGAATGCGCATGGGTGAACGGAACACTGATATTTCTCCTGATGTGCGGCATACAGGTAGTAAGCGGATAGTAAAACACGGTGAATTACAGGATTCGCTTTTTAAGGGAAATAGTGGCAGGGGGAGCGCTATCTGGCGTCAGGCCGCCAGCGTGATCTCCGTGGCGTGAGTGACTCCCGGGGTTCCCCGGGGGCGGGAGTCCCGGGGCGGCCGCGGACCGGGATGAAAGTCTGATAACAGCAAGAAGCGCGGCAGGCGGGCGAAGAGGCATTGCATGGTCATGCAGTGGTGTGCATATAATTGCAGTCATGACCAAGGTGCTCGCATCCCTCCCTGTCGGTGAACGCGTCGGGATCGCCTTCTCCGGCGGCCTGGACACGTCCGTGGCTGTCGCGTGGATGCGCGAGAAGGGGGCGGTGCCCTACACCTACACCGCCGACCTGGGCCAGTACGACGAGCCCGACGTGGCGTCGGTCCCCGGGCGGGCCGCCGCCTACGGCGCCGAGGGCGCCCGCCTGGTGGACTGCAAGGCCGCCCTGGTGGAGGAGGGCCTGGCCGCCCTCACCTGCGGCGCGTTCCACATCAGGTCCGGCGGCCGCCCGTACTTCAACACGACGCCGCTGGGCCGCGCGGTCACCGGCACGCTGCTGGTGCGGGCGATGCTCGAGGACGGCGTGCAGATCTGGGGCGACGGCTCCACCTACAAGGGCAACGACATCGAGCGGTTCTACCGCTACGGCCTGCTGGCGAACCCGTCCCTGCGGATCTACAAGCCCTGGCTCGACGCCGCGTTCGTCGGCGAGCTCGGCGGCCGGGCGGAGATGTCGCAGTGGCTCGCCGACCGGGGGCTGCCCTACCGGGCGAGCAAGGAGAAGGCCTACTCCACGGACGCGAACATCTGGGGCGCGACCCACGAGGCCAAGCAGCTCGAGCACCTCGACGCGAGCGTGGAGCTGGTCGAGCCGATCATGGGCGCCCGGTTCTGGGACCCGGCCACCGAGATCGCGGCCGAGGACGTGACGGTGACGTTCGAGCGGGGCCGGCCCGTCGCGGTCAACGGCAAGGAGTTCGCCGACGCGGTGGACCTGGTGCTCGAGGCGAACGCCATCGGCGGCCGGCACGGCCTCGGCATGTCCGACCAGATCGAGAACCGGATCATCGAGGCGAAGTCGCGCGGCATCTACGAGGCCCCCGGCATGGCCCTGCTGCACGCCGCCTACGAGCGGCTGGTCTGCGCGATCCACAACGAGGACTCGGTCGCCGCGTACCACAACGAGGGCCGCAAGCTCGGCCGGCTGCTGTACGAGGGGCGGTGGCTCGACCCGCAGGCGCTGATGGTCCGCGAGTCGCTGCAGCGCTGGGTCGGCACCGCGGTGACCGGCAGCGTGACGCTGCGGCTGCGGCGCGGGGAGGACTACTCCATCCTCGACACGACCGGGCCGGCGTTCAGCTACCACCCGGACAAGCTGTCGATGGAGCGGGTGGAGGACGCGGCGTTCGGCCCGGCGGACCGGATCGGGCAGCTGACCATGCGCAACCTCGACATCGCCGACTCCCGCGCGAAGCTGGAGCAGTACGCCGGCCTGGGCATGTTCGGCGGCGGCCACGCGGCGCTGATCGGCGCCGGCCCCGGCACGGCCGACCTCATCGGCGCGATGCCCGAGGGCGGCGCCGAGGCCATCGCCTCGGCCGGGGAGGTCCCCGACGACGCGCTCCTGGACCGGGCCGCGATGGAGTCCGGCACGGACTAGGGCGCCACCCTGCGGATAACAGCAAGAAGCGCCAGCAGCGGCAACAATGATAACAGCAAGAAGCGCAAGGCGCGAAACCCGCGACGGCCAACGTCAACCCCAGCGGCTAACTAGGCGCCGGGTAAGGCGGCGGGGTGCAGGGGCAGGCGCATCATGGTCAGGTCGAGCCAGCGGCCGAACTTGGTGCCGACCTCGCGGGCGGTGCCGACGACCTCGAAGCCGAGGCGGTGGTGGAGGTCGACCGAGCGGGTGTTGGTCGCCTCGATGCTGGCCATCATGACGTGCGCGCCGGAGGCGGCGGCGCCGGCGATGAGGGCCTGCAGCAGCCGGGCGCCGAGGCCCCGGCCCTGGTGGGCGCCGTCTAGGTAGACGGAGTCCTCGACGGTGTGCCGGTAGCCGTCCTTGGGGCGCCAGGGAGACCAGTTCGCGTACCCGGCGACCTGGCCGCCGGCCTCGGCGACGTAGGCGGAGCGGCGCGCGAGGTTGTCCGCGAGCCAGGCGCGCCCGGCGGCCGGCGAGACGAGCTCGGTGGTCCACGTGGCGGTCGAGTGCGCGATCGCGTCGTTGCGGATCGCGCGGATCGCCTCGGCGTCTCCCGGTTCCGCCAGCCGGATCTTATATAGTGGATTCATGTCTACTATAGTAGATTCAAGGGCGGCGTTCGGCGAACGGCTGCGCGGCGAGCGGCGGGCGCGGGGCTGGACGATCGAGGGGCTCGCGGCGTCGTCCGGGGTCTCGCGGGCGATGATCAGCAAGGTCGAGCGCGGCGAGAGCAGCCCTACGGCCGTGGTGATCGGCAAGCTGTCCGCCGCGCTGGAGCTGAGCGTGCCCGAACTGCTCGCGCCCGGGCCGCGGGACGCGGCGGACCCCGGCGGCCCCAGCCGGGGCGGCACAGTGCGGCGGTCCGCGGGCGCCCCGAGCTGGCGCGACCCGGAGACCGGGTACCTGCGCCGGCCGGTGTCCACGCCCCGGTTCCCGGTCGCTGTCACCGAGGTGCTGCTGCCGCCGGGCGCGCGGGTGCCCTACCCGGCGGGGGCGTACGCGTTCATCGCCCAGCTGGTCTGGGTGCTGTCCGGCGAGCTCACGCTGGCGGACGGCCCGGCCGTGCACGTCCTGGCGGCGGGCGACGCGTTCGAGCTCGGCGCGCCGCGGGCGCGGGAGTTCCGCAACGAGACCGCGGCCGGCTGCCGGTACCTCGTGGTGGTCGCCCGCACCGCGGCGCCCTGACCGGCATGCGCCGCGCCCGGGCGGGAAGACTGCCCCGTGAGGGGAGGCTGATTGCGTGTCCACGCCGAACGGGAACGGGCCGCCGCCCCGGCCGGGGCGGCCGATGCGGCTGTCCACGCGGAAGCGGGCCTACTTCGCGATGATGGGGGCGTGCCTGCTGCTGATCGGGCTCGCCTGGACCCTGGTCTGGCGGTTCTCGGTCACCGCGGCCGTGGTGATGTCGGCGGTGGCGCTGGTGATCCCGCCGGTCGCGGCGGTCGTCGCGAACTCCGGCCCGGTCAACAGGCAGTGACCGGGCGGTTATCCGGGCTGGAAGGCGCGGAGCACGTCCGGGTCCGGGTCGAGGCCGAGCCCCGGGCCGCCGGGCACCCCGATCCGGCCGCGGTCCGGGAGCAGCGCCGCCCCGTAGGGGAACGCCTCCAGGTCCGAGCAGCGCCATTCCACGAGCGCGCCGAGTGAGCCGTGCCCGCCGAGGGCCGCGGTCACGTGGACGGCGGCGAGCAGCCCTGGCCCGTGGTAGAAGGTGTGCGGCACGACCGTGGCGTCCCGGTCCGCCGCCGCGCGGAACACCTCACGGAGCCCGGTGACGCCGCCCATCTTGGCCGGGCTCGGCTGGACGACGTCGACCGCGTCCATCAGCCGCCCGAGGTCGAGCGGCGTCCCCGCGTTCTCCCCGGCGGCGAGCGGGATGCCGCCCGCGGCGCGGAGCCGGGCGAGGCCCGCGTAGTCCTCCGGCGGCCACAGCGGCTCCTCCAGCCAGGCCAGCCGCAGCCCGCGGAGCCGGCCGGCCGCATCAAGCGCCTCGGAGTAGGTCCAGGGGCAGTTGACGTCGGCCATCAGCGCGGTGCCAGGGCCGGCTTCCTCGCGGGCGGCGCGGACCGCGGCGACGTCCCGCTCGTGCAGCTTGACGCCGCCGAACCCGGCGTCCACGGCGCGGCGGACGGCGCCGCGGACCGCCGCGGCGTCCCCGTACGGGTCGAGGCTCGCGTAGCAGGGCAGGCTGGCCGCGCCGCCGCCGAGCAGGTCCCGCACCGGCAGGCCCGCGGCCTTCCCCCTGATGTCCCACAGCGCCGTGTCCACCGCGGACAGGGCGTGGAGCACGATGCCGCCCCGGCCGAAGACCTGCAGCTTCCGCTGGATCTCGCTCATCAGCGGGCCGTCGGGCGCGGGGTCGCGGCCCGCGCACAGCGGCGCGACCAGGTCGTGCACGGCGCGGCGGGTCACCGGCGTGGCCTCGAACCCGAACGCCTCGCCCCAGCCGTGCAGGCCGGCCGCGGTGGTGACCCTGACCAGCAGCGAGTCGACCGGCGGCCGGGCCGGCTCCCCGGGGCCGGCCCGGAACGGGATCCGCAGCGGGAACGTGTCGATCCGGTCGATGGCGTCGGCGCTCACCCCCCGACTCTCGCCGGCCCCGCGGCGCCGGTCAACCGGCGCCGCTGGGAGACTTGCGGTCATGAGTGACTCGTTCGCGGACCGGTTCGCGGCCGCCCGCGCCCGCTACGGGCGCGGCGAGCGGCGGGAGCGGACATGACCGAGGCCGGCCTGGCCAACCGCTACCGGGTGATGCGGCACGGGGAGAGCAAGGCGAACGCCGCCGGGGTGATCGTCAGCAGCATCGGGGCCGACCGGGGCGGCGACTGGGGGCTGACCGGCGCGGGGCGCGGGCAGGCCCTGGCGGCGGCGCGGGCCAGCGGCCTGCCGGCGGGCACGCTGATCTGCGCGTCGGACTTCGCCCGGGCGAGCCAGACCGCGGCGATCGTGGCGGGCTGCGTCGGCGCGGACGGGGTGACGCTCGCCCCGGAGCTGCGCGAACGGTACTTCGGTGACCTGGACGGCGGTTCCGTGGCCGGCTACCGGCGGGTCTGGGCCGCCGACGAGGCCGGGGGCGCCCCGGTGGCCGGGGCCGAGCCCGCCGCCGCCGTGTTCGAGCGGGCCGCCGCGCTGGTCACCGCCCTGGAAGTGCGCTACGCCGGCCGTGACGTGCTGCTGGTGTCGCACGGGGACACGCTGCAGATCCTGCTGGCCGGGTTCGCGGGCCTGGACCCGGCCCGGCACCGGCGGCTGGCGCCGCTTGGCACCGCCGAGATCCGCCCGCTGCTGCCGGGCGGGGAAGCGGAGGGGCGATGAGCGCGGGCGGCAGCCACGAGGTGATCCGGGTCACCGGGGCGCGGGAGCACAACCTGCGGGACGTCAGCGTCGAGATCCCCAAGCGGCGGCTGACGGTGTTCACCGGCGTGTCGGGGTCGGGGAAGAGCTCGCTGGTGTTCGGGACGATCGCGGCGGAGTCGCAGCGGCTGATCAACGAGACCTACAGCGCGTTCGTGCGGGGGTTCATGCCGTCGCTGGCCCGGCCCGACGTCGACGTCCTTGAGGGCCTGACGACGGCGATCATCGTGGACCAGGAGCGGATGGGGGCCGACCCGCGCTCCACGGTCGGGACCGCCACCGACGCGAACGCGCTGCTGCGGATCCTGTTCAGCCGCCTTGGGCGGCCGCACGCGGGGCCGCCCAAGGCGTTCTCCTTCAACGTCCCGTCGGTCAGCGGGGCGGGCGCGGTCACGCTGGAGCGGGGCGGGAAGACCGTGAGGGAGCGGCGCAGCTTCAGCGTGACGGGCGGCATGTGCCCGCGCTGCGAGGGCCGCGGCACGGTCTCCGACATCGACCTCGCCCAGCTGTTCGACGCCTCTAAGTCGGTCAGCGGCGGCGCGATCACCGTCCCCGGCTACACCGGGGGCGGCTGGAACTCCCGCCTGTACGCGGAGTCGGGGTTCTTCGACCCGGATAAGCCGGTCGGGACGTTCACCAGGAAGGAACTGCACGACTTCCTGCACCACGAGCCGGTCCGGATGAAGATCGCCGGCATCACCATGACCTACGAGGGCCTCGTCCCGCGGATTACCCGGTCGATGCTGTCCAAGGACCCCGACGCGATGCAGCCGCACGTCCGGGCGTTCGCCGACCGGGCGGTCACGTTCACCGCCTGCCCCGACTGCGACGGCACCCGCCTGGCCGCGCACGCCAGGAACAGCAAGATCGACGGGGTCAGCATCGCCGGCGCGTGCGCGATGCAGGTCAGCGACCTCGCGGCCTGGGCGGGCGGGCTGGGCGCGCCGTCGGCGGCGCCGCTGCTGGCCGCGCTGCGCCAGCTGCTGGGCGCGTTCACCGAGACGGGGCTCGGGTACCTGTCGCTGGACCGGGCGTCGGGGACGCTGTCGGGCGGCGAGGCGCAGCGGGTGAAGATGATCCGCCAGCTCGGCTCCGCCCTCACCGACGTCACCTACGTGTTCGACGAGCCCACCGCCGGGCTGCACCCGCACGACATCGGCCGGATGAACGGGCTGCTGCTGCGGCTGCGGGACAAGGGCAACACCGTGCTGGTGGTGGAGCACGAGCCGGAGACGATCGCCGTCGCCGACCACGTCGTCGACCTCGGGCCCGGCGCGGGCGCGGGCGGCGGCACCGTCTGCTACCAGGGCGCCGTGGCGGGGCTGCGGGCCAGCGGCACCCTCACCGGCCGGCACCTGGACGACCGGGGCGCCCTCAAGCCGCGGGTGCGCGCGCCGTCCGGGTCGCTGCCGGTGCGGGGGGCGCGCACGCACAACCTGCGGGGCGTCGACGTCGACATCCCGCTGGGGGTGCTGACCGTCGTCACCGGGGTCGCCGGGTCCGGCAAGAGCTCCCTGGTCCGGGGGTCGGTGTCTGGCCGGGACGGGGTGGTGACGGTGGACCAGGCCCCGATCCGCGGCTCGCGGCGCAGCAACCCCGCCACCTACACCGGGCTGCTCGACCCCGTCCGCAGCGCGTTCGCGAAGGCCAACGGCGTCAAGCCCGCCCTGTTCAGCGCGAACTCCGAGGGCGCCTGCCCCGGCTGCGACGGCGCCGGGGTCGTCTACACCGACCTGGCCGTGATGGCCGGCGTGGCGCTCACCTGCGAGGAGTGCGAGGGCAGGCGGTACGGCGCGCGGGTGCTGGAGTACAAGCTCGGCGGCCGGGACATCAGCGAGGTCCTCGCGATGACGGTGGCCGAGGCCGGGGAGTTCTTCGGCGCGGGGGAGGAGGAGAACCCGGCGGCGGGCCGGATCCTGGGCCGCCTGGCCGACGCGGGGCTCGGCTACCTGGCCATCGGGCAGCCGCTCACCACGCTGTCCGGCGGGGAGCGGCAGCGCCTGAAGCTGGCGGCGCGCCTGGGGGACAGGGGCGGCGTGCTCGTGCTGGACGAGCCGACCGCCGGGCTGCACCCCGCCGACGTGCGGCAGCTGCTGGGCCTGCTCGACCGGCTGGTCGACGGAGGCAAGTCCGTCATCGTCATCGAGCACCACCGGGCGGTCATGGCGCACGCCGACTGGGTCGTCGACCTGGGCCCGGGGGCCGGGCACGACGGCGGCCGGGTCGTGTTCGAGGGCACCCCCGGCGACCTGGCGGCCGCCCGGTCCACCCTGACCGGGCAGCACCTGGCCGCCTACCTGGGCGCGTGATGGACGCCGCGCTGACCGAGGCGTTCGGCCTCGACCCTGACGTGACCCACCTCAACCACGGCGCGTTCGGCGTCGCGCCGGCCGCGGTGCGGGACGCCGCCGCCGCGTGGCGGGCGCGTGCCGAGCGGAACCCGCACCGGTTCAACCGGGTCGAGCTACCCGGGCTGGTCGCGGCGGCGCGGGAGCGGGCGGCGGCGTTCCTGGGCGCCGACCCGGGCCGCTGCGGGTGGGTGCGGAACGTGTCCGAGGGCACCTCGGCGGTGCTCGGCTCGCTGGACCTGCGGGCCGGCGACGAGCTCCTGCTCGGCGAGCACGGCTACGGGGCCGTCCGCATCGCCCTGGCCCGGCACGCCGCCCGCGCCGGGGCGCGGGTCACCGAGGAGTCCTTCCCGGCTGGCGCGGGGGACGCGGAGGCCACGGCGGCGTACGCGGCGGCGTGCACGCCGCGCACCCGGCTGGCCGTCGTCGACCGGATCACCTCGCCGACCGCCGCGGTGCTGCCCGTCGCCGCGGTCGCCGCCGCCGTCCGGGACCGGGCACCCGGCGCCGTCGTCCTGGTCGACGCGGCGCACGCGCCGGGGCAGCTGGACGACGACATCGCGGCGCTGGGCGCCGACCACTGGGTCGGGAACCTGCACAAGTGGGCCTACACGCCGCGCGGCAGCGCGATCTTGTGGAGCCGCCCGGGCGCTGACGTCACCCCCGGGGTGCTGAGCTGGCAGCTGGAGCAGGGGTACGCCGCGTCGTTCGACTACCCGGGCACCTGGGACTACGCCGGGTGGCTGGCGGTGCCCGACGGGCTGGACTACTGGGCGGCCCTGGGCGGCTGGGACGCCGTCGCCCGGCTCGGGGCGCTGGCGGCGCGGGGGCAGGCGGCCGTCGCCGCCGCGCTCGGCACGGACCTGTCCGGGCTGCCGCCCGTCCCGGCGCCGGCGATGCGGCTGGTCCCGCTGCCCGCCGGGGCGGTCACGTCGCCGGGGCAGGCCAGCGCGCTGTACGGGGCGCTGTCGGCGCGGCGGGTGGAGGCCGCGCCGGTGCTGGCCGGCGGGCGGGGCTACCTGAGGGTCGCGGCCGCCCCCTACAACACCCCCGGGGACTACGAGCGGCTCGCCGCCGCGACGCTGGACGCACTGGGCTCGCTGGGCCGGGGCTGAGGCGGGGCCGGCGGCGGCTACCCGGACGTTCTGCCTGTTCCCGGTGTTCCCGGTCTCTCCGGTGTCTCGCGCTGCGGGCGGAGCCAGCCGGCGGCGAGGAGGAACTGGGCCGCGGCGTACGACGGCATGACCGCCGCGTCCTGGCGGGGGTGCGCCGCGGCGCCCGCGAGGCCGCACGCGATCAGGGCGTCGGACGCGACGAACAGCGCGCCGCCCGCGGCGGCAGGGCGGTTGCGGGCGGACGCCAGCACGGCCATCGTGAACAGCGCCAGGCTGTAGGCGGCGACCGGGCCGCGCAGGTTCCCCAGGCGGCGCCACAGCGCGGCGAGGAGCGCCGCCCACAGCGCCGCGTAGGCGGCGGCGGCCAGCGGGCGGACCCCGCGGGCGGCGCCGTCCCGGGCGAGCGCGGCGATGTAGCAGGCGTGGGCGGCGGCGAAGAAGCCCATCCCGGGCAGGAACCAGGCCCCGGGCCCCAGCAGCGCGGCGTCGCCGAGCCCGGACAGCACCATCCCGGCGACCGGGAGCCGCAGCTCCGGCCGGCCGCGCCCGGCGGCGAGCGTGTAGGCGGCCAGGGCCGGCATGAGCAGCGGCTTGGCGGCCAGCTCGCCCGCGCGCAGGCCCTTCGCGGCGCTCACCGAGCTGGCGGCGCCCAGCGCCGCGTACAGGGCGCCGAGCGCCCGGGCGCGGCCGGGCGTGAGGTCGGGCGTGAGGTCGGGCATGCGGGGATGCTAGCGCCCTACCCTTGGGGTTGTGCCAGGAACCACGACGACGGAGACCGGACCGGGCGCGGCCCGGCTGCCCGACTTCCGGCCCGCCCCCAACCAGGGCGGCCACGCCCGCCTGTACGAGCTGGAGAACCGGGCCGCCGACCCCGGCGGCCTCGTGCTCGCCGCGATGCGGGCCCGCGCGCCGTGGGCGGGGCGCACCCTGCTGGACCTCGGCTGCGGCAGCGGGTACCACCTGCCCGGCTACGCCGCGCAGGCGGCGCGGGTGATCGGGGTGGAGCCGGACCCGCGCCTGCTGCCGCTCGCGGCCCGCCGTGACCCCCGGGCCCGGGTGCTGCGCGGGTCCGCCGAGCACATACCGCTGGGGGACCGGTCCGTCGACGTGGTGCACGCGCGGTTCGCCTACTTCTTCCCGCCCGGCTGCGACGCGGGGCTGGCCGAGGTGATGCGGGTGCTGCGCCCCGGCGGCACCCTGGTCGCCGTCGGGAACGACCTGCGGGCGGGGGAGTTCGCCGGGCTGGTGCGGGCCGCCGGGGACGCGCTGGTGCCGGCCGGCGGGGACGAGGCCGACGCCTGGTGGGCGGCGCGCGGCGCCGATATCGTCACGGTGCTCAGCTCGTGGCGGTTCGCCAGCAGGGCCGACTTCGAGGCGGTGCTCCGCATGGAGTTCCCGCTGAGCGTCGCCGGCGCGTGGCTGGCCGCCCGCCCCCGCGCCCTCGGGCTCAGCTACGGCTACGCGCTGGCCTCGGTCACCCGGCCAGCCGGGCTGCTGCGCGCCCGGTGACCGGCGGCCGGCGAAGCCCGCGGGCGGGGCGGGCAATAAGCTGGCCGCTGACGCGGTCAGCGGGGAAAGGCGGAGACGTGGCGGACAGGCCCCTGCGGTGGGGAATTCTCGGGACAGGCGGGATCGCGGGCGCGTTCGCGGCCGACCTGCGGCTGACCGGCTCCGGGGTGGCCGTCGCCGTCGGCTCGCGCGGGCAGGCGGCCGCGGACCGTTTCGCTGACGCGTTCGGGATCGCGCGCCGGCACCCCAGCTACGAGTCGCTGGCGGCCGACCCGGACGTCGACGTCGTCTACGTGGCCACGCCGCACCCGATGCACCGCGACAACGCGGTCCTGGCCTTGCGGGCGGGCAAGCACGTGCTGGTGGAGAAGCCGTTCACGATGAACGCCGCCGAGGCCCGCGACGTCGCCGGGGAGGCACGGCGGCGGGGGCTGTTCGCGATGGAGGCGATGTGGACCCGGTTCCTGCCGCACACCGCCGTTATCCGCGGCTGGCTCGCCGAGGGGGCCCTCGGCGACATCGTGACCGTCACCGCGGACCACGGCCAGTGGTTCGCGCGCGACCCCCGGTCCCGGCTGTTCGCCCCCGAGCTGGGCGGCGGCGCGCTCCTCGACCTCGGCGTGTACCCGGTGTCGTTCGCGTCGATGGTCCTCGGCCCGCCGGGCAGGATCGTGTCGCTGAGCGACCCGGCGTTCACCGGGGTCGACGCGCAGACGTCGATGCTGTTCGGCTACGACAGCGGCGCCCAGGCGGTGCTCACCTGCACCCTGCGGGCCAAGAGCCCGACGACGGCGGCGATCACCGGCACCGACGCCCGGATCGAGGTCGGGGGCGGCTTCTACGCCCCCGCGACCGTGACGCTGATCCCGCGGGCGGGCGCCCCGCTGCGCGTCGAGTCAGCGCACGAGGGCCGCGGGCTGCGCCACCAGGCCGACGAGGTCGCGCGCCGGCTGGCCGCCGGTGACCGGGAAAGCCCGCTGATGCCGCTGGATGAGACCATCGCCATCATGGAGACCATGGACACGGTGCTGGCCCAGGCCCGCGTGCCAGGCTAGCGGTGGCTAGCGGCCGGTCCACTGGAGCAGCAGGAACGTGGCGTC
>DAHWEX010000028.1 GCA_027326205.1 Actinomycetota bacterium | reverse complement strand
AAGTCTGGGAGTCCACTGGAAGGTTTATTTCCGCCGAGTCCTGCGCATTCCCCGCGGTCAAGTTGCTCCGGCGTAAGAGGAGTACGGAAAAGAGTACGGATTAGCTGACAGCATGGAATGCCAACTGGTGGGCAGGGGCGGATCTACCTGACCTGCTCGGCACACATCGGCCATAACCGCCCTCGTGCCTGCTCGCCGACAGTTGGGCTGGTGTAGCAGTGCCTGGCGCGTCGTCTGCTGGACTCAGCGGGCCTGGCGGCAGGCAGCCCATGATTTGGCGGCTTGTGCCATCTTGTTTGTCCAGGCGCTTGTGCTCGCGTTAGCGATCTCGTCCCACAGTCGGACGTTGACGGCGGCGAACAGGTCGATGTGCGCCGGGGCAGCGGCCTGGAACGCGGGGAGGCGCGAGGCTTGCCGTTCGGCCTCGTGCGCGGTGTGGGCGCCGGATGCCATGAGGCGCAGCACCCAGCAGGCCGGGTCGGTCCAGGCGGTGCCGAGGGTCGGCCAGGCCCAGTCGATCAGCCAGGCGCGGTGCTCCGCTATCAGCACGTTGTCCGGGGTCCAGTCTGAGTGGGTCAGTACCTGTCCGGCGAAGACCACAGCCGTGTCCGGGTCATCAAGGTACGGCTTCCAGCGGTCCTCAGCTCGCTTGAACGGCCTGGGATCGTCTGGAACCTTGATCGTGCTCAGTGCGTTCATGAGCTGCACTAGCCGGTCGAGGTCGGGTGATCCGGGGGAGTAGTCGGCGTGGCGGCCTGGCGCGTACTGGTAGCCGGGGACGTTCCAGCCGACGTCGTCGAAGTGCCACAGCAGGGCCGGGGAGATCTCCTTGACGAGCGGGGCGACCGCGGCCTCGAGGGCCTGGGTGACGACCCTGCGGTGGGCTGACGGCAGGCCCTTGGCGAACACCTTGCCGTCGCGGGCGTCGATGATCGCAGCCAGCGGCGAGTTCTGCCCCGCGCTCGCAACGCGGACGCGTGTGATGGGGCCGGTGCGGGCTTCGACCGCCCGCTTCAGCGGCCCGGGCAGGTCATCCCACGCGATGCGCTGCTCCACGGTGCTCCTCACCTCGCCACTGCCACGACCCGTGCGCCGCCATCCCTGCCCGCCCGCACGTCGCGGGGTGTATCACCGACTAGTACGGCAGCAGCCAATCGGTTCCTGATCTGCAAGGATGCAGGTCGGCCGGGCGGGTGCGGGAGATCTTCCCTGTTTGGCCGGATCTTGGCAGTGTCCGGCGCTCACGGTGACGGCGTGTGAACTGGTGGGCGTGCTCACGCTGAATCGCTTCTGTCCCCGTCGGTGGTCTTCACCTGCGTTCACGCGCGTGCATAGTAAAGCGTGTTTGACATCTGCGCACAGGTAAAGGTAGCTTGACATGGTGAGGAACCGGGTCCGGGAGCAGCGCTCGCAGCGAGGGCTCTCCCAGGCTGAGCTGGCCGCGGCCCTGGGCGTGTCCCGGCAGACCGTGATCTCGATCGAGAATGGCCGGTACCTGCCGTCGCTGCCGCTGGCCTTCCGGATCGCGCGGTTCTTCGACCTGACAGTCGACAAGATGTTCGACCCCGGCGACGAGGATAAGGGGACATGATGAGGCCTATTCCGCCCAGGCTGCGCGCGCCTGTGTCCATACTGGTGGGCGGCGCCGTCATCGCCGCCGTCGTTGTGCCTGCCCGTGGCTGGGGGACCCTGGTGAGTCTCGGGCCGCTCACTGCCGTCTTGGCAGCCGGGTGGTACCTGTCAGGCGGAAGGGACAGCGACTTCGGTGCTCTCATGCGCGACAAGGCCGATGAGCGGCAGGCGTACCGCCGGCTCAAGGCGCAGGCACTGGTGGGAATCGTGATGAGCGCGGCCGTTGGCGTCGCCTACCTGGCCGCACTCGCAGCCAAGGCCACTCTCTGGCCGCTCGCCATCCTCGTTTTCGTTCCTGGGGTCACGTTTATCGTCGGATGGACGATCTACCGCGAGCCCGGCGGCGGCCAGGATGAAAGCCCTGGCGACCGGATCACTGGCTGACTCCGGGGCGATGGGCGAGGACGCCGCATCCGGTCAGGGCGACGCGCTCCGCCGTGCCCGCCGCACTCGCGCCGGGCGGGCGGCCCAGGGGCGGCCCGGGGCAGCGTGGCGGGCAGCCGCTCTGGCGGGCAGCAGCCAGTCTGTATTGAGCTGCGAGAACGCGGGGCCCGTGAGACTGCTGTGACGTGAGCGCAGCCGCAGGTCAGCACGGATTCAGCACGGGGTCCGGAAACGACGGGAAACAACCGGCACCAACCGGACAATCCAGACACGAGAACGAGCCGCCCGACTCGCCAGTCAGACGGCCCGCTCACGCCAAAAGCAACCCGAGAACCAGCAGGTCAGCGCCGGAATATACCTACTTCAGCAGCTGCCGCGCCATGACGACCCGCTGGATCTGGTTCGTCCCCTCGTAGATCTGGGTGATCGTGGACCAGCGGGCAAATTCCGCAGGTAGATGGCATGCCGGGCATCGTGTTGTCAGCACCGATTCAGCACGGGCTGTCCGAGATGGAACGCATTCCTCATGTCCGTGATGAATGTGTCGCTAGCAACCAGCGCGGGTCATAGCGTCAGTGCCAGGTGATACTCACGTGGAGGTGCGGGAGCACGTCCACGAGCAGCCAGACGATCAGCCCTCCTGCCACCGCGTACAGGACGGCTCCGGTCGGTCTTCCCGGGTCAGGCCACCGCTTGGGGGCACGACGGACGCCATTCAGCGGCGTAGTAACCACTGGCACCTCCACATGCCTGGATTCTCGATCGCGATCCTGCATACCCTGCGCTTCGCGCCCCTGCTCGACCTCCGCCATCAGAACCACGTCGGCAGCGAATAGCGCCACGGCTGGAGCCGACTGCGGGCGATGGCCCTACGCCGGTCATCCATCGCCTCACGACGCGGTTCGCCCCAGCGTTCCCACGCGACCATCCACTTGG
>DAHWEX010000013.1 GCA_027326205.1 Actinomycetota bacterium | reverse complement strand
CGGCGCCGGGCTGTGGCTCTGGATGGCGCGCGGCTGCCTGGCGGGCAAGTCCTGGGCGCGGGTCACCTCGACCGTGCTTTTCGGCCTTGACACGCTCTCGGTGGTCATCGGGGTCGCGGCGGCACCGGGCGGCGGCCTGACCCGGATCTACGGGGTCGTCGTCTGGGTGATCGGCCTGATCGCGGTCATCTTGCTGTGGCAGCGCGCGTCGTCCGACTACTTCCGCGGCGCCCCGCGCCACTAGCTGGTTGCGACCGCGGGCGCGCCTTCGCGGCCGGCCTGGGCGCCCCGCGACGTGGCCGCGCAGGATCCGGTGGCGAGGCGGCCCGGGGCGCGCGCTCACCGCCGGGAGCCGGGCCGGCTCCCGGCGGAAGCTGGCGCGCGGCATTCTGGTGAAATATCCGGCTTTCCGGACTTCGGCGCGGCCCTGTCTCGCGGAGACTTAATTTTTCGCGGAGAGTTAATGCACCTATGCGCTGCCGATCTTCCGCGAGAAACTAAGTTTCCGCGATCATTCGGTCGGCCTGCACCAGGGACCTGGGTATCGACAATGAACATGAACACGGACTGGTTATCTTTCTTTGCCCAGCGGGAGCTGGAGTTCGGCGACGATGTGCTCGGCGATGGCCATCGACGCCGTGGCCGCCGGGGACGGCGCGTTGCGAACGGACGTGACGGGACCGACCCGGCTGATGCGGAAGTCATCGACGAGCGCACCGCTGGCGTCGACCGCCTGGGCGCGCACGCCAGCGGGCGCTGAGGTTACGTCCGACAGCTGCACCCAGGGCAGGTACGTCCTGGCCTCCGCGAGGTAGGCGCGGCGCCACAGCGAGCCGCGCATCTCGCGGACCCCGGTCATCCAGTGCTGGCGGGCCAGCCGCCAGAACGCCGCGGAAGCGGCCAGCCGGCCCAGTTCGTCCAGGGACACGTCCCGGCGCCGGTAACCCTCGCGGGCCAGCGCGAGCACGGCGTTCGGGCCGAGGTCGGCCGTCCCGTCGACCCGGGGCGTCAGGTGCACGCCGAGGAACGGGTACCTGGGGTCGGGCACCGGATAGATGAGCCGCCGGACCCGGCCGGCGGCATGCGGCCGCAGCCGCAGGTACTCGCCGCGGAACGGGATGATCTGCGGCGCTGGCGCGTCGCCGGCCGTGGCGGCCAGCAGGTCGGCCTGCAGCCCGGCGCAGATGACGAGCCGCGACAGCCGTACCGAACGGCCGGGGGTTTCCACGAGCACGTCGTCGTCCCGCACCCGCAGGGCGGTCACCGGGGCGCTCGTCAGCACCTCGCCGCCGGCCGCGGTCACGTCGGCGGCGAACGACCTGGCGATCGCCGGGTAGTCGACGATGGCCGTCGAGGGTGACAAGAGCGCGGCCACGCCGGCCACGTCGGGCTCGAGCTCGCGCAGGGCCGCCTGTTCCAGCCACCGCACGCCCGGCACGCCGTTGCGGTTCGCCCGCCGTTCAAGCTCGCGCAGCTTCGCGGTCTCGTCGGCGTTCCGCGCGACGACCAGCTTGCCGCGCTCATCGTAGGCGAGCCCGTGGGCGGTGCAGTACTCGCGGAGCAGCGCGACGCCGCGCCGGGTCATCTTCGCCTTGGCGGAGCCGGGCGCGTAGTAGATCCCGGCGTGCACGACCCCGGAGTTGTGGCCGGTCTGGTGCCGGGCGACCTGAGCTTCCTTCTCGAAGACGACCACCGGCACTCCCGCTGCGGCGAGTTGCCTGGCGACCGCGAGCCCGACGATCCCCGCGCCGACGATGCCGACTGGTGCCGATGGTCCGGAACCGCCCGGAGCGTGATTTGCTGTCATGGCACCGGTAGTACCACCCGGGCGGCCGGCTGCCACGCGAACCGCACGGCGGGCACGTCGATCCCCGCGGCGGCCGCCTCGCGGTTACCGGGGTGGTGCGCCGAGGTGCAACCCGCGTGGATGTCCCGGTGGTGCCGTCCCGGAGACACCAACGGGGCATCCATGACGAACGGCGGCCGCGAGACCGCCGCCCCCCGGTAGCCCGGTAGCCCGGTAGCCCGGTGTCAGGGCATACGGTTGACGGAGGAAAGCCGGCGTCAGAAGGGAAACCCTTGACCACTCCAGCAGCACCCGCCGCACCCGCCGGACCGCCGCGGCGGCGCAAGCCGCCGAAGCGCGCGCAGGTCGTCTCGGTGTCCGCGATCGTCCCGCGCCTCGTGTCCGTCATCGTCACCGGCGACGAGCTAGATGGGTTCACCGACGCGGCGCCGACCTCGCACCTGAAGGTGTTCCTGCCCGCCGACGGCCAGGACGAGCCGAACCTGCCGCGGTACACCCCGGACGGCGCCGTCTTCGCCGACGAGGGGCCCCGGCCGGTCGTGCGCACCTACACCCCGCGCCGCTACGACCCGGCGACCAAGGCCCTGGAGATCCAGTTCCTGCTGCACGGCGAGGGACCCGCGTCCGAGTGGGCGCGGCGGGCCAAGCCCGGTGACAAGCTCGCGGTGGGCGGCCCTGGCGGCCGGTTCTCCCTGGAGCCCGCCGCCGGGCACTGGTGGCTCGCCGCCGACGAGTCGGCGATCCCGGCCGTTGGCACGCTCCTCGACGCGCTTCCGGAGACGGCCGTCGCCGACGTGCACATCGAGGTCGACGGTCCCGACGACGAGATCGAGTTCGCCGGCCCCGCGAAGACCACGGTCACCTGGCACCACCGGCGGCCCGGCGCCTTCGGCGCGGAACTGGCCGGGGCCGCCGCGGCCGCGGTGATTGCGGACGGCGCCCGCGTGTGGGTGGCCTGCGAGGCCGCGGCGATGCGTGACATCCGCCGCCACCTGCTGCGCGAGCGCGGCATCCCGGCCGCCCAGTTGGTCACCCGCGGCTACTGGCGGGCCGGCGAGCAGAACCACCCGGACCACGACTACGGCGAGGACTAGGCCCATTCGCGCTCGATGACCTGGCCGGGTTCGGGGCACAGGCTGTCGGGGACAAGCTGTCGGGGGGCAGGCCGGGGACGAGACCCAAGGTGCCCTCGCGCGGGGCGCGCGAGGGCGTTCGGCACGTAGCCGAGGGCGCGCGCCGCCCCCCGGACCCGTTCGAGAGCACCCCGGCGCGGGCGCCGCCCCGGACGCCGGCCCCGGCTTCCCGAAGCTCCGCGCCACGGTGGCTCCCGCGCCGTACGACGCGTACGCAGCGGCGAGGTACCGTCACCACTAAGGGGCGGGCAAAGCTTTTGTGTTGTGAGCCAAGGAGTATCTTGCGGGATTAAGTTTCCGCACGTGAACCCATACCATGATGTCACAAGTACATGCGAAGTTTGGGGAAATGGGCATCACGTGAGCACAGTGCTAGACGACTTCTCCGTGGAGATGACCGGCAAGGACATCGCGAAGGTGGAGAACCCCGCCGGCGTGATCCCGCCGGGTACCCGGGTCAACGTCACCTTCCTCGAAAACGAGGACCTCGCCATGCGGGTCGCCGCCGCGGCCGCCGTCAAGCGCCTCGGCTTCACCCCGGTTCCGCACATCTCCGCGCGGCGCCTGGCCTCGGCGGAGATGCTGGAAGAGTTCCTCACCGCACTGCGCGACATCGGTGCCACCGAGAACGTCTTCGCCGTCGGCGGCGACCCGGCTGTCCCGCTTGGCCCGTACGAGAGTTCCCTCGCGGTGATCGAGTCCGGCGTGCTCCAGCGGTACGGCGTCGGGCACGTCTCGATCGGCGGCTACCCGGACGGGCACCCGGACATCGCCAGCGACGTGCTCTGGGACGCGCTTCAGAAGAAGGACGCCGCGCTGGCCACGCTGAACCTGCCCGGCACGGTGATCACCCAGGTCGACTTCGACGTGGACCGCGTCCTGCAGTGGGTCGCGGAGGTCCGCGAGCACGGCGTCGAACTGCCCGTCCGGGTCGGCGTTCCCGGCCCGGCCAGCGTCAAGCTGCTGCTCGGCTTCGCCGGCCGCCTCGGCATCTCGACGTCCGCGACGATCGCCAGGAAGTACGGCCTGTCGGTCACCAACCTGCTCGGCAAGGCCGGCCCGGAGAACTTCATCCGCGACCTGCAGGCCGGGCTGGACCCGGGCAAGCACGGCGTGGTGAAGCTGCACTTCTACACGTTCGGCGGCTTCAAGACGACGGCCGAGTGGATCGCGAGCCACGGCGCGGACTTCTAGGCAGGGGCGGCCGGCGGCCCCCGAAGGGGGTGGCTCGGAGGCCGCCGGGTCTGGGAGGAAGGAGTGCCTCACCCGCGGACGACCGCACGCGGCTGACCCTTCCACGCGCATGTTCCGCTCTCTACAAGAGACCGGGACGGCGCTGCTGATAAGGATGTTCTCCGTATATTTTCTGCCGTATAACTAGGCTGGCCTTGCGGCTCGCACGGTCCGGCGGCTACCGGGTAATGCCGAACGTGATGCGGTAGTCGCAGACCCCGGAGCAGGTGAAGACGCTGGTCGCATCGTCGTCCACGTACGAGTAGGCGTACGGCTCGGCGCTCTTGAACACCGCGGCGTAGTCAACCGGCCACTGGGCCGGGTCGCAGGCGGCCCGTGAGGAGTACGGGCCCTGGCAGCAGTACTGGTCGCCGCCCAGCCGCGCGCACGCGGAGATGCAGCCGACGACCGCGCCGCCGGCCTTGACGTCGAGTGCGCTCGGGCAGTTAACCGGCTTGGTGCAGCCGGCGGCCACGCAGCCGTTCGAGCTGATCTTGTCCGTTGTCCCGCCGGAGGACCTGGTGATGTTGATCCACATGGGCAGGTTCGAACCGTCGACCATGCTCACGTCGTAGAAGTCCAGGCCCTTCCAGGCGTCGAAGTTGACCTCGGCCAGCGTCGCCGGGATCGTGCCCCACCCCTTGCACTGGAACAGGCCGCCGCAGTCGCCCGTCTGGCAGTGCCCGACACCCGCGCTGTTGAACACGCAGCCGGTCCGGCCCCAGAAACGGGTGTTCAGGTTGTTCGGTGTCGTGATCGTGACGCTCTGCCCGGCCGGGAGTACCCAGCCGGTGGCCGCCAGCGGCGTGTTCGCGCTGGGCGCGGCGGCGACCCAGATCGTCTGCCGCATGTCGTTGACGAACGTCACCAGCCGCTGGCCGCCGGCTGGCTGGCCACCGCTGGCCTGGCCGGCGGCCGCCGAAGAACGTGGCGCGGCGGCCGCCGCGACGGTTGCGGCGGACGAACCCCGCGCGGCGGGCGAGGTTGACGGCGCCCCGGCCGGCCTGCGGGGCAGCGTCGGCGAGGCGGAGGCCGCAGGCGACGTCCGTGATGCCGTCGCGGGCGCGGCCGACGCCTGGCGCGCCGGGCCGCTCGCCGTGGCGGGCGCGGCGGCGCCGGACCCCAGGGCCGCGCACCCCGCCGTGAAAATGACCGCGGCCAGGGTCGCCGCCAGCGCGAACGCCCGGGCCTT
>DAHWEX010000824.1 GCA_027326205.1 Actinomycetota bacterium | reverse complement strand
CGACCGGGCCGCCGGCCGCCCTTCCCGCTAGGAGGGGGGAGTGCCGCCGTTGGGTGCCGTCGGCAGCGTGGTGTTCGGCGTTGGCGTGGCGGTCGGGGTGGCCGTGTCCGACGGCGACGCGGTCGGGGTGGCGTTCTGCGGCTGCACGAAGATCTGGATCGCCGTGCCCTTTGCCTGGACGGTGCCCGCGGCCGGGTTCTGGTTGTAGACGGTCCCGGGCTGGACGATCTGCGAGGCTGGCGCGGGCGTGCTGTTCGTCGTCACCGTGAACCCGTCCTGCGTCAAGATCGCCGAGGCCTCCTGTGCGGTCTGGCCGCTCACGTTGGGCACCGTGACGCCGCCGCCCGACACGTACAGGGTGATCTGCTGGTCCGACGGGTAGCTGCCGCCGGCTGGCGGGCTCTGGTGGTCAACCGTGTTCGCCGCGGCCGTGGACTGCGGGTCCGGGGTCAGCGTGATGTTGGTGAACCCGAGCTTGGTCAGTTCCTGCTGCGCCGCGCTCCCCTGCTGACCCTGGACGTTGGGCAGGGCGATGTTGGCGGGGCCGGTGGAGACGTTGACCGTGACCGTGCTGTTCTTGGCCACGGTGCTGCCCATGCCCGGGTTCGTGCTGATCACGTAGCCCGACTTGATGGTCTGGCTGGCCACCTTGTTCTCGACCGGGTTGAGTCCTGCCGCCTTGATCTGCTGCGCCGCCTGCGCGTAGGTCTCGTTCTGCACGAGCGGCACGCTGGTGCCGCCGCCGCTGCTGCCGCTGCCGTGCAGCAGCACGACGGCCACGATGGCCGCCGCGATGACCACGATGCCGGCGATCAGCCACGGGACCCAGCGCCGCCCGCCGCGCTGGTCGCCGCCGTCATAGCCGCCGCTGCCGTAGGGCTGCTGGTAGCCGGTCTGATAGCCGGTGTTCTGGTACCCGTTGTTCTGGTACGGCGAGAGCGTCGTGGACGCGGCGCCCATCATCGTCTGCGGGCCCATCTGCTGGGTCCGCTGCTGCTCGTAGTAGTCCAGGCGGGTCGGCGGCTGCAGCGAGGCGGCCGTCTGCATGCCGGACGCGGCCCGCTGGATGTCCGCGTTCATCTCGGCCGCGCTCTGGTAGCGGTCTTGCGGCGACTTCGCCATCGCCTTGAGCACGATCGAGTCGGCCCAGGACGGCAGCGTGGGATCCAGCCGGGACGGCGGGACCGGGTTCTCCCGCACGTGCTGGTAGGCGATCGCCACCGGGGAGTCGCCGGTGAACGGCGGCCGCCCGGTCAGCAGTTCGTACATGAGGCAGCCGGTCGAGTACAGGTCGGACCGCGCGTCCACCCGCTCGCCGCGGGCCTGCTCCGGCGACAGGTACTGCGCGGTGCCGATCACCTGCGCGGTCTGCGTCATCGTGGCCTGGTCGTCGCTCATCGCGCGGGCGATGCCGAAGTCCATCACCTTGATGTCGCCGTTGCGGGTCACCATGACGTTGCCGGGCTTGATGTCCCGGTGCACGATGCCGGCCTGGTGGCTGTACTCAAGGGCGCGCAGCACGCCGGAGACGATCTCAAGCGTCCGCTCCGGCAGCAGCCGGTGTCCCTCGATCAGCAGGTCGCGCACCGTCCGGCCGTCCACGTACTCCATCACGATGAACGGGACGGTGGCGCCGTTCGAGGCGTCGATGTCTTCGCCGGTGTCGTACACCGCGACGATCGACGGGTTGTTCAGCGACGCCGCGGACTGCGCCTCGCGGCGGAACCGCGCCTGGAATGTCTGGTCGCGTGCGAGGTCTGCCCGGAGGGTCTTGACCGCGACCGTCCGGTCCAGCCGGAGGTCACGGGCCCGGTAGACCTCCGCCATGCCGCCACGTCCAACAACACCATCCAGCTCGTATCTGTCACCGAGCAGCCGGGGCTGTGTCATGTCTCGCACTCTTCCAAACCATCCTGCGTTGAGGTGCCATTCCCTTACGCGCCGCTCGAAGACGGTGCAGAGCCTGACGCCGGGGCCGAGCTTGGCGCTGAGGGGGAGCCTGTCGCCGAGCTTGATGTCGATACCGAGCTTGACGCCGACGCCGACGCCGACGCTGAAGTCGATGTCGATGCGCTTGGGGATGAACTCGCGGACTTGCTTGCCGTTGCCGATGCCGACTTCGACGGGCTCTGCGTCGCCTTCGTTGTCTTCGACGCGGGGGCCGACGTTGTCGGTACCACACTAGTGCCTGCGTTGCCCGGGACGAAGTTGCCTGCGGGCTGCGTCGTCGTTGGGCTCGCCGAGGGGTGCGGCTTGGAGGCCGTCGCCGCCGCGCTCTGGGTCGCCACCGTGGAGCTAGTGCCGCCGGGCGACGCGGAACTGCTCAGGTTGCTTGAGATCAGCACGGCGATGATCGCGACGACGCCGATCGCGGCGGCGCCGATGCCCGCGAACAGGAAGGTCCGGTTGCCAGGGGCCCGGCCGGCGACGGGGCCCCCCGGACCCGAGCCGTTCGGGTACGGGCCTTGCTGGTACATGTCCAGGCTCGTCGCGTCCGGGAAGTTCGGCACGACCGGGAGGTCGGAGGTGACCGGGCCGCTGTAACCGGTCCGGTTGCGGGCCTCGCGGATTACCTCGGCGCGGTCCGCCACGTGCCTGGCCGACTCGGGACGCTCCTCCGGGGTCTTCGCCAGCATCGCGTACACCAGGTCGGCGACCGGGCGGGGCACGTCGCCCGGCAGCGGCGGCACCGGGTCGTGCTTGTGCATGATCGCGATCGCGAGCGGCTGCTCCGCGACGAACGGCGGATCGCCCGCCAGGCACTCGTAGGCCACGACGCCGAGCGAGTACACGTCGGAAGAGCCGCTGAGCGGCTGACCGGTCGCCTGCTCGGGCGAGACGTACAGGGCCGTGCCCATCACGATGCCGGTCGCGGTCAGGTTGACGTCCGGCACGTTCGCCTTGGCGATGCCGAAGTCGGTGATCTTCGTGGTGCCGTCGGCCATGATCAGCAGGTTGCCGGGCTTGATGTCCCGGTGCACGATGCCTGCCCGGTGGGCGGCGTCCAGGGCCCGGGCGGACTGGGCGACGATGTCCATCACCACGTACGGCTCGAGCCTGCCGTACCGCTCGATGATCTCCGACAGCGGCTGGCCGTCGACCAGTTCCATGACCAGGTACGGGCCGCCGAGTGGGCTGTGCTCGCCGTAGTCGAAGACCCTGGTGATCCCCGGGTGCGCCAGCGAGGACGCGTACCGCGCCTCGGCGCGGAACCGCGCGCGGAACTGCTCGTCGCCCGCGTGCACGGCGGCCAGCATCTTGATGGCGACCGGGCGGCCGAGGATCTGGTCGGCGCCGCGCCAGACCTCGCCCATGCCTCCGGTGGCGATGCGCTCGATCAGCGTATATCGATCGTCGAGAACGTACTCGTTCACTGAATCCCCAGGGTTGCCAGATAGGCCCGGATAACCGCGACCGCGATCGGCGCAGCTGCGGCAGCCCCATAGCCCCCGCCTTGTATCATGACGCCCACGGCTATCTTCGGGTTGCCAGCCGGGGCAAATGCGGTGAAAACCGCATCAGGCTGCGAGCTCAGGCCGTTCTGCGCGGTTCCCGTCTTCCCCGCGATCACGATGCCGCCTTCGGCGTTCGCGTTGTAGGCGGAGCCGGTTCCGTCGGAATCCTGCACGACGGCCGTCATCATCTGCTTCTCGTAGCCGGCGATGGTGCTCGATATCGGCTGGCTGAGTTGTTGCGGCTGGGTCTGGTTGACGACCGACAGGTCGCTCGCCTGGACCTGCTGCACGAGGTAGGGCTTCATCAGCACGCCGTTGTTCGCGACGGTCGCCGAGAGCATGGCCTCCTGCAGCGGCGTCGCCGTGGTGTCGTGCTGGCCGATCGCGTCGTAGGCGGTGAACGACGGGTCCGACTCCGCGGTGAAGTTGGACTCGGCCGCGTTCACGCCGGGGATGCTGACGGCGTTCGCGTTGTTGAAGCCGTAGGTGGTGGCCATCGACTTGATCGCCGTGCCGCCGAGCTTGATGCCGAGGCCGGCGAACGGGGTGTTGCAGGACTCGGCGAACGCCTGGAACACCGGGGTCATCCCGGATCCGTTGCCGCACGGCAAGTTGGCGTCGTCGTTCAGCAGGTTCCCGTTGGGCAGCTTGAGCGGCTGCGGGGACGCGACCTTGGTGTTCGGGTTGTTCGCCGGGTTTGAGTTGTACCAGGTGGAAGTCGTGACGATCTTGAACGTGGAGCCGGGCGGCAGGGTGGTCTGCGTCGCGTTGTTCAGCAGCGGGCTCGGGTTCTGGTTGGCGAGCTGCGTCTCGACCGTGCTGAGCGTGCCGGTGTTCTGGACCGCGAGCTGGTTCGGGTCATAGCTCGGGTAGGAGGCCATCGCCAGGATCGCGCCGGTGGACGGGTTGAGCGCGACCACCCCGCCAACCGCCTGGTTGCCGTTGAAGGTCTTGCCCTGCAAGGCGGCCTGCAGCTGGTCGTAGGCCGTCTGCTGTGCCTTGGAGTTGACCGTGACCGTGACGGTCGCGCCCTTCTGCGGCTTGTTGGTGATCGTGTCGATGAAGTTGCGGAAGGTGAGCTGGGAGCCGGTCCCGTTCAGCAGGTTGTTCTCCGCGAGCTCGACCCCGGTGGCGAAGTTGGGCGCCTGCTGGGCCGAGGAGAAAACGGTCTTGACCCCGGTGACCGGCGCGTAAACGGCACCGTTGGTGTAGACGCGCTGCCAGGGGTACAGGCCGCTCGACGCCTTCGAGGCGGCGATCGTGACGCCGTCGGCGGTCACGATATTGCCCCGCTGCACCTGGTTCTCCGCGGACGCGGTGCGGTCGTTGTACTGCCCTTGGGCCAGGCTCGCCGGCTCCACTGCCTGCAGGTAGTTGACGTTAACGAGCAGGATCACGAACATCACGAGAGTCGCGAGCGCCACCCGTTTGATCGGGCGGTTCATCCCGTTCATCGCAGCGACACCACCTGGGTCATCCCCTCGTCCTGAATCGGCTTCGGCGCGGGTCTGCGCGCGGTGTCGCTGACCCGCGCGAAGATGGCGACGAGCAGCCAGCTGGCGATCAGGCTGGACCCTCCCTGGGAGAGAAACGGCGTCGTGATGCCGGTGAACGGGATCAGCCGGGTCACGCCGCCGACGATCACGAAGACCTGCAGCGCGAACATGAAGGCGAGCCCGGTGACGAGGAGCTTGGCGTAATCGTCCTTGACCATGACCGCCGCCCGCAGGCCGCGCTGCACGAACAGTCCGTACAGCAGCAGCATCGCCATCACGCCGGCCAGGCCGAGTTCCTCGCCGAACGCGGTGAAGATCGAGTCGCTCTGCACCAGCGGGGTCCAGAACGGCTGCCCGCCGCCGAGCCCTTTGCCCAGCAGGCCGCCGCTGCCCATCCCGTACAGGCCCTGCACGAGCTGGTAGGAGGGCTGGGGCAGGTCGATGAGCTCCTGGGTACTGAACGGGTGGAGCCAGGCGTCGAACCGCTGCCACACGTGGGAGACGATCGTTCCCGCGACGATGGCGCCGACGATGAACAGCAGGAAGCCGAGGATCGCCCACGACCGGCGCCCGGTCGCCACGTAGAGCATCACCACGAACAGGCCCATGAACACCGCGCTGGTGCCGATGTCGCCCTCGACGACCAGCAGAATCATGCTGAGCGCCCACACCACCAGGATCGGGAGCAGGTCGCGCCGCCGGGGCAGGCTGAAGATCCACCACTTCTCGGTCAGCAGCGAGAGTTGCTTGCCGTTGACCACTAGGTAACTGGCGAACGACGCGGCGAGCAGCATCTTCCCGAACTCTTCCGGCTGGATGGAGAACCCGCCCAGGCTGACCTGGATCTTGGCGTTAGTGCCCGCGACCCCGCTGATGCTGCTCGGCAGCATCGCGGGGAGCGCGATGAGGAAGAGGCCGGCCAGGCCGAGGATGTAGGTGTAGGGCTGCAGGGCCTTGATGTCCTTGATGAAGACGAGGAACACCACGAGGACGACCACGCCGATCACCGAGTAGAGGATCTGCGTGGTCGTGGCGTGCGGGCTGAGCGTCGCGATCGGGGCGCCGCTGCCGGCGTTGCCGTTGCGGCCCGCCTGGTTGAGCCGGTAGATCATCACGACGCCGAGGCCGTTGAGCACCGTCGCGATCGGGAGCAGCAACGGGTCGGCGTACGGCGCCCGCAGGCGGATCGCGACGTGCGCGACCAGGACGGTCACCAGGAAGGCGACCATGTACTCGAAGATCGTGCCCAGGTGCTGGTCCTTGAGGCTGCCCACCACGTTCAGGAAGGCGAACAGCACGATGCCGCACGCGAACAGCATCATCCACAGTTCGGTGGAACGGCGCTGGGTGGGCGCCTCGTCCGGCGGCTGGCCGCTCACCGCGGGAGAGGGCATTGTCATGCTGCTCATCCGGTCGCCGCGGTCGCGGACGGGGTCGCCGCGGTCTTGGCGGTGGCCGTGGACCTGACGGTCGCGGACGGCGTCGGACTCGGCGACGTGGTCGCCGCCGGCGGGGCGCTCTCGCCGCTGGCGGGCAGCGTGGAGGCCGCGATGCCGAAGGCCGTGGCCGGGGCGCACTGGTCGGCGTCCGGCTGGGCGGGCATCGCGCCCGGGCTGGGCACCACCGCGGGCTGCTTTGCCTTGGTCCTGGTCGCCGTGGCCTTCTCCGTCAGGTACCGCTGGTAGGCGAGGTAACTCGTCTGCCAGGCGGCCAGCTTCGTGTAGGTCTGCTGGCAGGTGGTCGCCTCGGTCTGCAGGCGGTCGATGCGCTGCTTCGCGTCGGCCAGGCTGTTCGCCGAGATCGTCTGCTGCAGCGTGGCCTGGTCGGTGCCGTTGAGCATGCTCGCCTTGAGCGTCGACTGGGACTGAAGGCTGGACATGCTGATGCCGGCGAGGTTCTGGTTGGTGCCGCGGAAGATGGAGACGAACCCGGCCGGCGAGACGCTGATGTAGTACTGGCGCTGGTTGTACTGCCAGAACCCGTAGGCGCCGCCGCCGACGAGCAGCACGAGCAGCACGAGGGCGCCGCTCACCACCGGCCACCGCCGCCTGCCCAGGCCGCCGAGGCCGTCGTCCTCGTCGTCATAGCGGCCGTGCTTGGCCCGGTGGCCGCGGCCCCGGGTGCCCCGTTCGCCTGGCTCCGGTCCCCACTCGCGGTCCCCGTCGTGCCCGGGGTACCCCGGGGAGCGCTCGAAGGCGGCGGTGTCCCTGGCGTCCCTGGCTTCCCTGGTGTCCCGCACCCGGTCGTTCGCCTCACCCTGCTCCAGGGTGAACGGGCTCGTGTCGTAGGCCCCGGTGTAGCCGTCGCGGTAGTCCGCCTGCCCCGGTGAGCCCGGGTGCCACACGCCGGTCGTCGGCTCCTCGGGTATCACGGGCTGCGGCGCGGTCCGGCTCAGCCGCATGGCCCTGGTCGCCGGGGAACTCTGCCGGGCGGGCGGGCGCAGGTCGGCCGGGGCGCCGTTGGCGGCCGCGCCGGCGAACACCGGCTGCCACGTCGGCGGCACCCGGGTGCTGCGGGAGTCGATGACGTCCGCCACGATGCAGGTGATGTTGTCCGGGCCGCCGCCCTTGATGGCCAGTTCGACCAGCCGCAGCGCGGCCTTGTCCGGGTCGGCTATCGAGGCGAGCGTCTGGTGCAGCGTCTGCTCGGTCACCACGCCGGACAGGCCGTCGGAGCAGAGCAGGTAGCGGTCGCCCGGGTACGTCTCAAGCGGGGTGAGGTCGGGCTCGGCGATCGTCCGGCCGTCGAGGGCGCGCAGCAGCAGCGACCGGTGCGGGTGCGTGGCGACGTCGTCCTCGGTGATCTTCCCCTCGTCCACCAGCGACTGCACGAGCGTGTGGTCATGGGTGATCTGGATGAACTGGCCGTCGCGCAGCAGGTAGGCGCGCGAGTCGCCGATGTGGCAGAGCGCGGCGTACCCCTCCACCCACAGCAGGGCGGTGAGCGTCGTGCCCATGCCCTCGATGGCGGGGTCGGAGATGATCAGCTCCTGCAGCCGCAGGTTCGCCGTCGCGACCGCGTCCGCGAGGGCGTTCACCAGGTCGGGCCCGGGATCCTCCGCGTCGAGAGGGGCGATCGTGGTAATGGTGGCGGCGCTGGCCACCTCGCCGGCTGCGTGGCCTCCCATGCCGTCGGCGACCGCGAGCAGGTGAGGTCCGGCGTACGCCGAATCTTCGTTCCCCTCCCTGAGGAGACCGACATCGGACCGTACCGCGTATCTGAGGGCTAGTGTCATCTGCGCAGTTCCAGAACGGTCTTTCCAATACGAATAGGCACGCCTACGGGAACCGGAATCGGCCTTGTTATCTTCTGCCGGTCCAGGTAGGTGCCGTTGGTCGACCCGAGGTCTTCAACGA
>DAHWEX010000820.1 GCA_027326205.1 Actinomycetota bacterium | reverse complement strand
ACAATACCGGACGCGGTCGCGCCGGAGTCGGCCTGCCAGCTGGTTTCGCCCAGGCCGGCCTTCCACGTGTACCCGTTGTAGCTGACCCGCGTGATCCAGTACGAGCTGGCGTTGGCGACCAGCCAGTCGGCCACGGTCCAGCCGGCGCCCGCCACCGGCACGACCTGGTCGGCCGTTTCCGAGCTCAGGCGGGTGACCCCGGTGAGCGCGCTGCCCGCGTCCCCCGGCGTGCCGAACACGTGGTCAAGTTCCTTCGCCGCCCCGGTGAGGTTCAGCCGGGGGGAGACGTTCTGCGCGGCCGCCTGCGCGTCCGGGCTGTACCAGCAGGTGACCGCGTGCGGCGCGGTCGTGTAGTCGGCGGCCATCAACTGGCCGGTCGTCGCGTACTGCTGATAGGCGTAGCCGTCGGCACTCGCCTGCACGTCCTGCGCCGCCTGGTAAACCGGGATCGTCTGGTAGGCGGGCACCTGGACGAGCTTGTTGAGGAACGCCTGGGTCGCGTACACGGGGTCCTCAAGCTCGGCGGTGCTGCCCCAGCCTTGCGATGGCCGCTGCTGGAAGATGCCGACCGAGTCCCGGTCGCCGTAGGTGAGGTTCTCCAGCTTGGATTCCTGCCACGCGGTCGCGTACGCGATGGTCAGGGCCCGGCTCGGCAGGTGATTGCGCACGGCGACCCCGGCGATGGTGGCCGCGTCGGCCGCCTGCCCGAAGTCGAGCGCCACGGCGTTCTCGCCGAATCCCGCCTGGCAACCGGGGATGGTCAGCACCTGAACCACGAACCGCTGGTAGACCGTGTAGGCGCCGTAGGCGAGCACCGCCAGCACCGCCGCGATGACGATGAGCACGACCAGCGGGCGCCGCCACGACGGGCGTCGGGACCGGTAGTCGGCGGGCTGCCACTGATCCGCAGGCTGCCATTGAGGAGACGTCCGCACAGTGTTAAATTACCCGGCTTCCGCCGGGCGGGGGGGTGACCCACCGAACCCCCGCGCACGGGCGGCTTCGCGCCCCATGGCCACGGCGCGGGGGACTCGCAAAAAACGCTCGCCCCGCGCCGTGGCTGGCGTTAAAGATCCGTGGTCGCTGTGGGCAGGCCGCGCACCACCCGCGCGGCCTCGGTTCGGTAGGCTCGCTGGGCATGAGTGAGCTGAAGTCGCCGTTGCCCGCCGTCATCGACGAACTGTGGGAGCGGCGCGCCGAACTGAGCCCGCAGGACACCGCCGCCCGCGCCGAGGTGGTGGCCGCCGTGGACCAGATCGACGCCGGACAGGCTCGCGTCGCGTTCGTGGACGCGGAGACCGACGAGGTCGTGGTGGACGAACGGGCCAAGCGGGCGATCCTGCTGGCCTTCAAGGTCCTCCCGATGATCCAGTCGCAGGTCGGCGACTTCCGCCATCACGACCGCGTGCCGCTCAAGACGCGCCTCGACGGAGTGCGCGTGGTGCCGGGCGCGATCGCCCGGTGGGGCGCGTACATCGCCCCGGGCGCCGTGCTGATGCCCTCGTTCACCAACGTCGGCGCCTACGTCGACTCCGGGACCATGGTGGACACCTGGGCGACGGTCGGCTCGTGCGCCCAGATCGGCAAGAACGTGCACCTGTCCGGCGGGGTGGGGATCGGCGGCGTGCTCGAGCCGCCGAACGCCGTCCCGGTGGTCGTCGAGGACGAGTGCATGATCGGCTCTCGCTCGATCGTGGCGGAGGGCGCCAGGGTCCGCGCCGGCGCGGTGCTCGGCTCGGGCACGAACCTCACGAGGTCGACGCACGTGATCGACGTGCAGACCGGCGAGGAACTGCCGCGCGGCGAGGTTCCGGCCTGGTCGGTGGCGGTCAACGGCACCCGGTTCCGCGAGTTCCCCGGCGGGCGGTTCGGCATGCCGGCCGTCCTCATCCTGAAGCGCCTTCCCGAGGGAGAGCGGCACGGCAAGGCCGAGCTCAACGCGCTGCTGCGCGACCACGGCCTCGACGGCTAGCTATCTGGACGGCTAGCCATGCGACCTCGCTCGCGCATATCCGGTTCTACCGGGGCTTGTTAATTCGTTTGACGTTCGCCTGCTTGCCGCGTGTTCTCGCCGGATCACTATCCACGGGTGGATACCTTGGATAGGACTATGACTGATGACAGCACGCGGGGAGACGACGCCTCGCACCCCCAGAAGAACACGCGCCGGGTCCGCCGCCAGGGGCCCGTGACGTTGCGCGGCCAGCAGATCCCGGGGACGACGACCGACCAGCGGCTCCTGGACCGGCGAGGTCCGTCCGACTGGGTGCACGCCGACCCGTGGCGGGTCATGCGCATCCAGGCGGAGTTCGTGGAGGGCTTCGGCCTGCTGGCCGAGCTCGGCCAGGCCGTCTCCGTCTTCGGCTCTGCCAGGACCCGGCCGGGATCGGCGGAGTACCAGCTCGCGGTCGACATCGCCGCCGGGCTGGTGGAGGCCGGCTACGCGATCATCACCGGCGGCGGCCCCGGGATCATGGAGGCCGCCAACCGGGGCGCCAGCGAGACGGGCGGCGTTTCCGTCGGCCTCGGCATCGAGCTGCCGCTGGAGTCCGGGCTCAACGACTACGTGAACGTGGGCGTGGAGTTCCGCTACTTCTTCGTCCGCAAGACGGTCTTCATCAAGTACTCGCAGGCCTTTGTGGTGCTGCCCGGCGGTTACGGCACGATGGACGAGCTCTTCGAGGCGCTCACCCTGGTCGCGACCGGCAAGATCACCAAGTTCCCGATCGTCCTGGTCGGCAGCGCGTACTGGTCGGGCTTGGTCGACTGGCTGAAGTCGACGATGCTCGCCGACGGCAAGATCGGCGCGGAGGAGCTGACTCTCCTGCACGTCGCGGACGAGCCCGCCGAGGTCGTCAAGGTCATCAAAGAGGCCCATGCGGGCCTGAACTTCCGCTAGCCCGGATTCACGTGTCCGGTGAAACTGGTTTTACCTGGCGGCTTTGACCAGTTGGGCCCGCTTCCGCGGCATTCTCGCGGGAGCGGCGGTACAAGACAGTCGGTGGTTCGTGGCACGATTTCTACTGTGCTTGTCCTTATAGTGATCGCCGCCGTCGTCATTGCCGCCGTCGTGGTCTTCTTGGCAATGGGGCGTGGCGGCGGGTTGTCCGCTGAGCGCAACGACTACCTCTCGCTCGACCTCGGGCCGGTGTCGGCTACGGATGTCGCGCTGTTGCGTCCGCCGACCGGGCTGTGGGGCTACAACATGCAGGCGACCGATGAGGCACTGGAGCGGATCGCGGAGTCGATCAGGGAGCGGGACGTGCGGATCGTCGCCCTCGAGCAGCTCGTCACCGACCTGAGCAGAGACGACGCCCCGATGCCCGTGCTAGGCAGCCCGTATGCCGGAGCGCGGCACCGCCGCGGTAGCGCCGGCCCCGAGTTCGCCGGCCCCGAGTTCGCCTCCGGGGCGGAGACGGAGCCGGCCCAGGCGAACGCGGACTCCCCCGGCGTTCCGCCGGAGGAGTCACATGACTGACGCGGCCGCCGACCTCGGCCAGAGCGCGCGCCCGACGGGCCCGGTGGCCGGCCCCGACGGCAGGCTGCGCTGCCCGTGGGGGCTGAGCACGCCGGACTACGTGGCCTACCACGACGAGGAGTGGGGCCGTCCGGTCCGCGGTGACCAGGCGATCTTCGAGCGGCTGTGCCTTGAGGCCTTCCAGTCCGGCCTGTCCTGGCTGACGATCCTGCGCAAGCGGGAGAACTTCAGGAAGGCCTTCGCGGGCTTCGGCATCCGGGAGGTCGCCGCGTTCACCGACGCGGACGTGGCCAGGCTGCTCGCCGACGCGGGCATCGTCCGCAACCGGGCCAAGATCAACGCCGCGATCAATAACGCCCGCGCGGCCCTTGAGCTGAACGAGGGTCTCAGCGACCTCTTCTGGAGCTACCGCGCGGCCGAGCCGCGTCCCGCGCCGCGGACGCTCGCCGACATCCAGGCGCAGACGCCGGAATCCAGGGCGCTGGCCAAGGAACTGCGCAAGCGCGGTTTCGCGTTCACCGGCCCGGTCACGGTGTACGCCGCCATGCAGGCCTGCGGCCTGGTCAACGACCACCTGGCGGACTGCTTCGCCCGCCGGCCGGCCTGACGCGCGCCGCCGGCGAGAATCGACTAATAAGTCACTAAATATTCGCCAATTTGCAGCCAATTCCTCACTTTAGTGGGCCGGGCTGCTAGTCGTCGTGCGATACTGCCCGCCATGGGTCATGCGGAACCCGATATCAACGAGCTTTTCGCGCCGCTGCGGCCGGCGCAGGCCTCCGATGTCGTCCTGAGTGAGGCACGGCAGGTTCTCTCCCACGTTCAGCGCCCGGTTGACGCGGAACTGTGGGGGTCGGACATGATCGGCGCCCTGAGCGGTGCCGAGCCAGCCGGGACGGACGTGATGCAGGAACTCGCGCGTTCCCTGGTGCCCGCGGTGGAGCGGAAGGCGTCGCCGGAGGCGCTCGGCCTGCTGCGCGTGCTGGGCGCGATCGGCTCCCCGGCCCTGGCGGCGGCGGCGACCGCGGCGGCGGAACGCGTGCTCGCCCAGGGGGTCCCCGATCCCGGCTGGGCGAAGGCGATCGGCTCGCCGACCATCGGCAAGTGCTGGCACTACAGCGACGTTGGCGGCCGCCAGGAATCGCTCACGGTCAGCTTCGGCTACGGCGGCGCCGAGCACGCGCTGTCCGTCCTCATCGACCACGGCAAGGGCGGCAAGATCAAGGACGCCTGGGTCGACGACGCCGCGGGCCTGCTCGACAAGACCTGGCTGGCGGCCGAGAACGACCCGCTCATCGTTTTCGAGCCGATCGAACCCGGCGACGCGGGCGCCCGCCTGGCCCGGGCGGTCGCGGCCGGCGAGTGTCCGAGCAAGCCGGACGAGGCCGACGACCTGACCGCCCACCGCGCGCTGCTGCACGCCCGGGCCCGCTACCTCGCCGCGAACTAGCGCCTCGCCCGCCCGGGTGCGCCGTCGGCACGGCTGTGCCGGGCATGCCGGACACCAGGAAGAAAACCAAGTGACGTCCCGCTAACCCCGGTGCTAGGGTTTTGAGCTTCGCGCCCAATCGTGCGCAAGCCACCCGCCGCACACAGCTCAAGGGGGTTAGCCATGCCCGCCGACGCCGCGCCAGCGACCGCAGAGACGGCCGCAGACAAGGCCGCAGCAGACGAGGACAGCACAGGCCAGGACAGCGTCGGCGACGTCATCGCCGACGAGCGCGATCATCTCGCCCGCTCCCGCGAGTACCTCCACCTGATGCGCGAGAACGTCCTCACGCTCGCGCAGAACCCGATGGCGGCCGACCGGGTCAGCCTCGAGTACCTGAAGGCCGATCTCTACCGCCGCGCCGAGGCGCTGCAGGACCTGCCGGACGCGCCGCTGTTCTTCGGCCGCCTTGACTACTGCGACCTCGCGAACACGGAAGAGGACTTCGCGGGCGGCCGCCGGGGGGTTCCGGAGGATGGTCCCCCCGGGGGAGCACTGCACATCGGGCGCCGCCACGTGCACGACCCCGCCGGGACCCCGGTCGTCCTGGACTGGCGCGCGCCGGTCTCCCGGCCGTTCTACCGGGCCAGCCAGGCCGACCCGATGGGCCTCACCCTCCGGCGGCGGTTCGGATTCGCCGGGGGAGCGCTGACCGCCTATGAAGACGAGCGGTTCGGTGCGCGTGAAACCCCGGCCCGTTCGGCTGAAACTGACGCGTCGCCCGTCGGCAACCTGCTCATTTCCGAGATCGAGCGGCCGAGATCCGGTCCCATGCGGGACATCGTGGCGACGATCCAGCCGGAGCAGGACGACATCGTCCGGGCGGACGCCGCGACCACGGTCTGCGTGCAGGGCGCGCCGGGCACCGGGAAGACCGCGGTGGGCCTGCACCGGGTCGCGTACCTGCTGTACGCGCACAAGGAGCAGGTGACGCGGCGGGGCGTGGTCATTGTCGGGCCGAACCTGGCCTTCCTCTCCTACATCAGGAACGTGCTGCCCGCCCTTGGCGAGCTTGACGTCACCCAGACCACGGTGGCTGACCTGGTCGCCTCCACTCCCGTCAAGGGCAGCGACACCGACGAGGCCGCGACCGTCAAGGGCGACGCCCGGATGGCGGTGCTGCTGCGCAACGCCCTGTGGGCGAACATCCGGGCGCCCAGGGAGGCGCTGGTCGTCAGCCGCGGCTCGCGCCGCCTGCGGCTGCGCGCCGACGAGCTCGAGGACCTGGCGGCGGAACTCCGCGACCGGGGCATCCGCTACGGCACCGGCCGCGACCTGCTGGCCCACCGCATCGCGCACGTCCTGCTCACGCAACTCGAAGCGGGGGGGGAGACGTGCGACGACCGCACGCACGACGCGGTGCGCAGGTCCGCGCCGGTGCGCAAGTGCGTGGACGAGGTCTGGCCCAAGGTGGACCCGAAGAAGCTGGTCTTCAGCCTCCTGTCAGATCAAAGTCAGATCCTAAGGAACGGGCTGGGGTTCCTGTCCGAGGCGGAAGTGACCGCTATCGCGTGGCGTAAACCCGTGCGCGGCCCGGGGTCGGCCCCGTGGACCCGGGCGGACCAGGTGCTGATCGACGAGGCGGCCGACCTCATCGAGCGCACGCCGTCGATCGCGCACATCGTGGTGGACGAGGCCCAGGACCTGTCGCCCATGGAGGTGCGGGCGATCGGCCGGCGCTGCGCCACCGGGGCGGCGACCGTCCTGGGCGACATCGCGCAGGGCACCACGCCGTGGGCCGCGACTTCCTGGCACGCGCTCCTTTCCCACCTGGGGAGGCCGGACGCGGCCGTCCGCGAGCTCGACGTGGGCTACCGGGTGCCGCGGCAGATCCTCGACTTCGCCTCCCGCCTGCTCCCGTCGATCGCCCCGGCCCTGTCCCCGGCGAAGTCGCTGCGCGCGGACCCGAACGCGCTGCGGGTGGTGCCGGTCGGCCCGGGTGAACTCGGGGCGCAGGTGGTGGCGGGCTGCGACGCGGCGCTCGCCGGGCTGGGGTCCGTGGCGGTGATCTGCGCCGACGCCGATATCCCGGCGACCGCCGGCACGCTGGCCGCCGCGGGCCTGAACTTCGAGATCCTGGGCGACGGCGGCGCGGCCGCGTCCGGTTCCGCGGAAATTTCCCCGCAAACGCCGGGTAAACGGCCGGAGGAGACCCGGCTGACCCTGGTCCCGGTCACCCTGGCCAAGGGCCTGGAGTACGACCACGTGATCCTCGTCGAGCCCGCCAGGATCGCCACCGGCGAGGCGTACGGCCTGCGGCGGCTTTACGTGGCGCTCACCCGCGCGGTTTCCCGGCTTACCGTGTTTCACGCTGAACCGCTGCCTGCCCAGCTTTCGTTACATACCATAAGGGCAGGCCACGCTTTTTGGCCGGTCCCGGCATTTTGGCCATGTGCATTGCGCGACCCGGCGAGCGACGGCATCCTTGAACGGTTCGGATGCGCCTGGTCCAGGCGAAACTACACTCAGTGACGGTGGTGTTCGGTGGAAGGCAAGGGGAACCACGCAGCGGCGACTGTCTACCTAGACAAGCTGGCCGACGAGCTGACCAACCGGGGCTTCGAGGCCTGGCTGATGGCTCCGCAGGGGCGGGTACCCAGCGTGTACATCACCAATCCGCGGGCCCGCGCCCTTGAGGAGAACGTCTACGCCAACCAGGGCAAGGACGGCATGTGGTGGTTCTGGTGGTCCTGGGCGGAGCGGATCTCGATGGCCGACGACCTGGACACCGCCGCCTCGGCGATCAACCGCGTCCTGGCCCTGCCCCGCCGCGATTAGTTTTTTTCTGCGGGCTCTGTTAGCTGGGCATGCCCGGGAACGCGGTCGTGGTGCCGCTCCAGGCGAGGGCGCGGTTGGCGGCGGTCTGCATGGCCTGGGCGGCGAACGTGCGCAGCGCCGGGTCGCTGACGGCGACCAGGGCCAGGTAGGCGCGGGTCACGCCGTCTTCCAGGGTGGCGGCCAGTTGCTGCGCCGACTGCGCGTTCGCGACGGGGAACGGGAGCTGGTAGGCGGGGCTGGCGGCCACCGGGGTCGCGCCCAGCCTGGTCAGCATCGCGTTCAGGTTGTCCCTGGAGTTCTGGTGCGCGATCCAGTCGGCCCGGGCGTTGGACTGCGCCGCGCCGATGAGCATGGCGCCGACGACGCCGTAGCCGTAGACCGCCGCGTGCTCGGCGGCGAGGGCGTTCTGGAGCGCGCCGATGCCAGACCTGGCCGCCGACGCGCTCACCGGGCCGCGATCCTGGCGGTCAGGACGCTGACGTGCGTCGCCTCCGATGCCGCGATCGACGCGTAGAGCTGCGCCAGGGACCCCGGCGCGCCGGGCAGGCGGCCCATCAGCGCCGCGACCGCGCCCTGCTCCGCGGCCCTGAGCCGGGCGAGGGCGTCGGCCTGGGTTGCCCCAG
>DAHWEX010000819.1 GCA_027326205.1 Actinomycetota bacterium | reverse complement strand
GGAATTACCCTTCCCGTTACCACTGCTTCCCGAGCTCCCGTTACCGTTCCCCTTGCCCTGGGAATTACCCTTCCCGTTACCACTGCTCCCCGAATTCCCGTTACCGTTGCCGTTCCCCTTGCCCTGGGAATTGCCCTTCGCGTTACCCCTGCTCCCCGAATTCCCGTTACCGTTCCCCTTGCCCTGGGAATTACCCTTCCCGTTACCACTGCTCCCCGAGCTCCCGTTACCGTTCCCGTTGCCGGTCCCCGCGTTGCCGTTTCCGGTGCCCTGGGAACTGCCGTTGCCGTTGCCGTTGCCTTTTCCTTTGCTGGCGGACGGGCTGGGCGACGGCGACGCACCGGGCGCCGCGGCCCGGTGCGACGACGGCACCGGGGTGACCGTCGGGCCGGCCTGCGCGGGAGCCGGCGCGCCGAACGTCCGGTGGGCCAGTTCCTGGACCGGGCCCGGCAGCACGCCCGCGACGGCGGCACCGGAAATGCCCGCGACGGACGCCGCCAGGATTCCCGCGGTGACGGCCCAGGCCCGCGGGCCTGCCCTCCTGCGCGATGACGCCCGGTGGGAGGCTGGACTGCTGGTCACCAGCAGGAACGCGGCGACCGCGGCGGCTTCCCCGGCCCGTTCCTCGTCGGTGGCGGGCGCCGCCGCGCGGTCGAACAGGGCCGCGAGCACGTGCTGCTCGGGCGGCGCTTCCGGATGCGCCCAGTGCCTGGCGTACAGCCGTTCCGCGTCCTGCGCCGAGATCCACGGCCCGGCCGGGTGCCTGGTGAACCCAACCCCGCCGCCGCCGGCGCTCATCGGGTCGTCTCCTGGTCCGCCGCCGCGGCCAGGGTGGCGGCTAGCGTGCGCAGCGCCCGGTGCGAGGCGACCCGCACCGTCCCAGGCCGCTTGCCGACGATCTCCGCCACCTGCGCGGCGTCAAGGCCGGCGATGACGCGCAGCGCGACGATCTCGGCCTGCTCGTGAGGCAACGTGGCGATCAGCCCGAGCGCCGCCTCGGTCGATATCTGCTCAAGCGCGGCGGTGGCCGCGTCGCCGGATGTCGGCTGGTCCAAGTCCTTCAGGTCCGAGGTCACGGTGGCCGGCCGACGGGCCGCGTAACGATGCAAGTCGATGACCCGCCTGCGGGCCATGGTGAACAGCCAACTGCGGAACTCCTGTTCACCGCCGCGGAACCGGGCCAGCCCGCGAGCGATCTCCAGCCAGACCTCGCTGGCCACGTCTTCCGCGCCGTCACTCGTCAGCACGCGCAGAAACCGTAGCAGCTGGGGCTGGTTATCACGCCAGAGCCGCGCGAACGCGGTCTCGTTCCCGCGTGCTGCCGCCTGCAGCACCTCGGGAAACTCGACCCCCAGCATAGAGGCGACGATACGTGCCAACCGGCAGGTAGCGCTCGAAAAGCTGACAGATACTGCGGTTTCTCAAAAGTTAGCCGCGACGCGGTAACGCCAGCCGCCTTCCCGGCGGTTGGCAGGACAGCGGGCCAGGATGAGGGGATGCGACATGGCCGGGACCGCAGCGTTACGCTCCGGCCAGCCGGCATTAGCCAGATCGGTCGGCCATGCCGCACCTGACCCGCCGTCGGCGCCCCGGCCGGGACGGAACTCGCGTCCACTGAGCGGCCGGGGCGGGGGGCAGCCGGATCTCGGTGGACGGTTTCCACTCCGCTACCGCGCCGGGCCGCGCGCCCACCCCACCCGGGCAGCCTTCGGGTAACCGGGCTAGAGGAACCCGAGGGCGGTGAGACGGTCGGCGAGGGTCACCGCCTCCGCCTCGGTCAGCCCCTGGCGCGGCGGGACCAGCCACCGCTGGCCGATGCCCGCGGCGGCCACCGCCGCCTTGAACCCCGCCGGGGGCGCCCCGACGCCGCAGGCCTCGCCCACGGCGCGCAGCCGCCCCTCATGGCGCAGCGCCTCGTCCAGCTTGCCCGCCCGGATCGCGTCGTAGGCGCCGCGCACCACCTCCGGCACGACGTTGGCGCTCGCGCAGATCGTGCCCCGCGCGCCGGCCAGCATGTAGGCGACCAGCATCGAGTCGGTCCCGGTCAGGACGGAGAACTCCTGCGCCGCGCCGGCCGCCGCGACCGCGTCGAGCAGGCTCGCCGCGTAGCCGAGGTCCCGGCCCGAGTCCTTCAGCCCGGCGACCCGGGGATGCGCGGCCAGGGTCGCGGCGGCCTCCACCGCGATCTGGACCTTCGTGTACCTGGGAATGTTGTAAAGCACCAGGGGCAGCGCGGCGGCGTCCGCGACGCGCCCGAAGTACGCCTCCTGGTCGGCCGCCCGCATCGGGTAGTACGAGGGCGGCGCGGCGAGCACGGCGGTGCCGCCCCGGTCGGCGTAGGCGGCGATCTCCGCGACGGCCTGCTCGATGTTGTGCGCGAAGACACCCGGGATCACCGGCATGCCCGCCGGAACTGCCCGGGCGACCGTCTCCACCACCGCGAGCCGCTGCTCCAGGCCGAGGCTGTACCCCTCCCCGGTCGAGCCGAGCGGGCTGATTCCGGTCACGCCCCGGCTAACGATCCGTTCGACCTGCTGCCTGAGCGCCCCGTGGTCGACCCGGCCATCGACGTCGACCGGGGTGATGAGCGCGGCGATCACGCCGTCAAGGACTGCCACTGTGGGTTCCTCCATTCTCCGTACCCGACCTTAACGGTCCGGCCCGGGAGGCGTGGAGCCCGGTTTGCCGGTTAGCGCCCGCGGATACGACAGTGCCATGCGGGTCGTTATCACCGGCGGGGCCGGGTTCATCGGGACGCTTCTGGCCAGGCGGCTGCTCGCCGGGCCGGTGACCGTCGCAGACACCCCGCCCGCGGCGGTAGCCGAGCTCGTCATCGCCGACCTCGCCCCGCCCCCGGCCGACGTCGCCGCCGACCCCCGGGTACGCGCCGTGACCGGAGACCTCGCGGCGGTCGCCGGCGACCTTGGCGAGGCCGATGCCGTCTTCCACCTCGCCGGGGTGGTGAGCGGGGCCGCCGAGGCGGACTTCGACCTGGGGATGCACGGCAACATCGACGGGACGCGGGCCATCCTTGAACACGCCCGGCGCCAACCGGCGCCGCCGGTGCTGGTGTTCTCAAGCTCCCTGGCGGTCTTCGGCCAGGAGCCGCTCGGCGTCAGCGACGACACCCTGCCCCGGCCGAAAACCAGCTACGGAATCCAGAAGTTCATAGGCGAACAGCTCGTCGCCGATTACACCCGCCGCGGGTTCGTGCGCGGGCGCTCGGTACGCCTGATGACGGTGACCGTGCGGCCCGGCAAGCCCAACGCGGCGGCATCCAGCTTCATGTCGGGGATCGTTCGCGAACCGCTCGCGGGCCAGCGGGCGGCTTGCCCCGTCCGGCCGGACACCCCGGTCGCGCTGTCCTCGCCGCGCCGCACGCTGGAGGGGATCCTGTGCGCCGCCGCCGTCAGCGACGCGGCCTGGGGAAGCACGACCGCGATGAACCTGCCCGCGCTCGCCACCACGCCCGGGGAGATGGCCCAGGCTATGGACCGTGTCGCCGGCTACGCCGCGAGCGACCTCATCGACTGGACGGACGACCCGGTGACCGGCCCGATCGTGCGCAGCTGGCCCGCGATCGTCGAGGCACCGCGGGCCGCCGCGCTCGGATTGCACCCGGAGACGTCGTTCGACGACATCGTGCGCGAGTACCTCAGCAGCGCCCAGCCCGGCTAGCCCGCCCTTGCGGCATGCGGGTCGGCGGTGGTGCTGGTGGCGTCCCGGCCGCCAACGATAGCGTCGTTGCCCGCTTCCACAGTCTTGCTGCCGGGCGGCACGGCGTCCAACAGCCGGGCCACGATGGCATGAGGGTCGGCGGTCTGCGGGATGACGTGCAAGATCGCCACCAGCATGACCGCGGTCGGCCGGGTGAAGTCCAGCAGCTTCGCCGCCTGGGCGAGGATGGTGGGGGGTGTCGCGCAGGTCGGCGTCGATGTACCCGGTAGCGCCCGCCTCGGTGCTGGTGAACAGGGTGCGGGCGGGCGCAAGGACAATGGGATCGTAGTCGGCGTAGGCGACCCGGGCCTGCGGGGCGATGGCCTGGGCGACCTGGTGAGTGCTGCCCGCCGCCGGGATGCCGGTGCCGATGTCGAGGAACTGCCGTATCCCCGCCTGCGCGGTGAGGTAGCGCACGGCCCGGCCGAGGAACGCCCGGTTCGCCCGCGCCGCGAAAGCCATGCCCGGCCAGATCTGGAGCGCTTCCTCGGCAACTTCCCGGTCGGCGGTGTAGTTGTCATTTCCGGAAGAATGGGAATTACAGCAGGTCAATAGCCTGTTTACCCTTCCGGAGTCAGGCAATAGTCAGGAGTCAGGAAATGGCCAAAGCGACGACAACCGCCCCGAACTCGCTTATTCAAGCGGTGATCGTGAAAAAGTGCGACCGCACCGGCCACAATCCCGACACCAACAAGGGATGCGCGAACGGGACGTGTCAGCACACGTGCGAGCCCGCCCAGGTGGAGACGTGCTCGCATAAGTGGACCGTCCGCTACTCGGTTAACTCCCGCCAGCGCGAGAAGTCGTTCGCCGCCTTCACCGACGCGGAGACGTTCCAGCTCAACCTGTCTGCGGACAAGAAGGCCCAGGGATCACTGTTCGTTGACCCGGCGGCCGGAAACCGGCCGTTCGCGCCCGAGTGCATCAAGTTCGTTGACGGACTCGCCAAGGCGAAGGCCGCCAGCAAGGCCACCTATAAGGGGAATTTCGGCAACCGCGCCGTAACGAAGCTGTTGGAAGGCGTAAGCGTCATCCGTAGCTATTCACCAAGGGTGCCGGCATGTTAATCGAATCTTTAACCGGCTAACGCCACGACAATATACCCCCTGGAGGTATCTTCCAGGGATCGCGGGTCATCCACGGCGCTATTCGCCGTGGATGACCCACGATCTCGCCCCGTGACCGGTTCCCGGGAGCGTTTAAGACCCGGATGAGG
>DAHWEX010000817.1 GCA_027326205.1 Actinomycetota bacterium | reverse complement strand
CCCGTCCGCCAGCAAAGGAAAAGGCAACGGCAACGGCAACGGCAGTTCCCAGGGCACCGGAAACGGCAACGCGGGGACCGGCAACGGTAACGGTAACGGGAGCTCGGGGAGCAGCGGTAACGGGAAGGGCAACTCCCAGGGCAAGGGGAACGGGAACTCAGGAAGCAGCGGTAACGGTAACGGCGGCGGCGGCGGAGGGGGGAACGTGAAGGGCAACTCCCAGGTCAACGGCAACGGCGCCCCCCCGGGCAACGGCGCCCCAAAGGTCAACGGCAACGGCGCCCCCCAGGTCCACGGGAAGGGCAAGGTCAACGGCAAGGGCAACGGCAATTCGTAGGGCGGCGGCGGCACGCCGGCCAGCCAGCGGTTCTCGGCACAGCCGGGGCCCGTCGCGCGCCGGCCGGGCAGGCCGGCCTGTTCATGACGTGCCCGGCGCCGCGCCCCTCAGTTCGAAAGCGGCCGCGGGATCCCGTCCGCGCGGGCGGCGGCGACCGCCTCCAGGGCCTCGAGGGTAGTCCGGGTGGCGGGGTCCTGCTCGGTGCCGGCCCGGGTGAGCGCATACAGCAGGCGGGTCGCGGGCGCCCCGGCGACGGGGATGACGGCCAGGTCGCGCGGGCGCAGCGGCTGCGCGGAGCGGGGGATGAGCGCGACGCCCACGCCGGCCGCCACCAGGGCCGCGACGGCGTCCCACTCCCGGCAGTGGTACTGAATGTCAGGCGAGAAGCCCGCGGCGGCGCAGATCCCGGTCATGATGTGGCCGCAGGCGTCGCTGGCGGCGGCGCCCACCCAGACGTCGCCGGCCAGTTCGGTCAGGCTGACCGACGGCCGCCCGGCCAGCGGGTGGCCGGCCGGCACCACGGCGTCCATCACGTCGCTGATGAGGTCCACCCGGCGGTACCGGGCGTCTTCCCGCGCGGGCGCGCCGGGGCAGTCGACCGTCACGGCGACCTCAAGCTCGCCCGCGTCGAGCAGGTCGAGGGCCTCGTCCGGCTCCTGTTCGCTGACCCGGATGGTCAGCCCCGGACGCTCCGCGCGCAGCGCGGCGATGGCCGGGCCGACCAGCGCGGCGATCCCGGTCGCCAGCGAGCCGACCCGCACGTACCCCTCGGTGCCCGCTGACCAGGCGTCCAGCGCCGCGCGGGTCCGTTCGGCGAGTACCCGCATCTCCCCGGCGTGCGCGAGCAGGACGCGGGCCTGCCCGGTCAGCACCACGCTGCGGCCGCGCCGTTCCAGGAGCGGCACGCCGACCTCCCTGGCCAGGCCCGCCAACTGCTGGGAGACCGCGGACGGCGTCAGGTACATGGCCTCGGCCGTGGCGGCGATCGTGCCGCGACGGTGCAGTTCGTGCAGCAGCTTGCGCTTCCGCCAGTCAACCATGAAGTCCCGGCTAACGCTTTTCATAAAAATACTCTAGCTGGACATAATTGGTTTGCGGATCCGACGATGGCAGGGTGACACGACGCGGCTTGATACTGTTCGCCCTCCTCGGCGTGGGCTGGGGCATCCCCTACCTGCTGATCAAGATCGCCGTCCGGCAACTCGACCCGACGATGCTGGTGCTCACCCGGATGACCCTGGCCGCCCTCATCCTGCTGCCGGTCGCCGCGCGCCGCGGCGAGCTTGTCCCCGTGCTGCGGCGCTGGCGCCCGCTGCTCGCGTTCGCGGTCGTGGAGCTGGTCGTGCCGCAGTTCCTCCTCGGCACGGCGGAGGAACGGCTCCCGAGTTCCACCACCGGGCTGCTGATCGCCGCGGTGCCGCTGGCCGGCGTCGGGGTGGCGTTCCTGCTCGGGCGCCCCGAGCGGCTCGCCGCGGTGAACTGGCTCGGCATCGCCCTCGGCATGGCGGGCGTGGCCGCGCTGGTGGGGTTCGCCGTTTCCGGCTCGGACCTCGGCGCGTTCGGCGAGGTCCTGGTCGTGGTGATCGGCTATGCGCTCGGCCCGGCGATCCTCGCCAAGTGGATGGCGGACCTGCCGGGCGCCGGGGTCATGGCCCTCGGGTTCACGATCGCCGCGGTCGTGTACGCACCCGTCGCGGCGGCGACCCGCGCTTGGCCGCCGGCGTGGCCCTCGACTTCGGTGATCGTGTCCATGGTGCTGCTCGCGGGCGTGTGCAGCGCCGGGGCGTTCAGCGTCATGGCCGCCCTCGTCGCCGAGGTCGGGCCGGTCCGGGCCACCACGGTCACCTACCTCAACCCGGCGGTGGCGCTGACGGCGGGCGCGGTCGTCCTCGGCGAGCCGATCAGCGGCTGGGCGGTCGCCGGCTTCGCGCTCATCCTCGCCGGCTGCGCCCTGGCGGTCATCCGGCGGCCCGCCCGGTCGGGTCACGGCGAGCGTCGCGGCGAGCGTCGCGGCGAGCCGGAACTGCCTGGTTCCCCCCTGCTGAGCGAGGAGAGCGTCACAATAAGCTCATGAGCGAAGCACCGCACGCCTCCGGCGCCGCGGCCGCACGACCGGACTACCGGGGCGCCGCGGAGGCGGGGATCGGCGTCCTGCAGCGCTGGTACTCGCGGCGCACCGGGCTGTGGCGGTCGACCGGCTGGTGGAACTCCGCCAACGCGCTCACGGCGGTGATCAGGCACAGCCGGCACACCGGCGACCAGTCCCGCCGCTGGGTCATCGAGAACACGTTCAGGCGGGCGCAGCGCGGGTTCCTCCCGGTGCAGCGCCGTAAGCCCGGTTTCATCAACGATTTCTTCGATGACAACCTGTGGTGGGCGCTGGCCTGGGTGGCCGCCGCCGACCTGACCGGGGACGAGCGGTACCGCGCCGCGGCCCAGGCGATCTTCACCCACTCGCTGACCGGCTGGGACGACACCTGCGGCGGCGGGCTGTGGTGGAACGAGAAGCGGGACTACAAGAACGCGATCACCAACGAGCTGTTCGTCACCCTCGCGGCGCTGCTCGCCGCCCGGGTGCCCGCCCAGCGGGAGTACCGCGACTGGGCGCTGCGCTCATGGCAGTGGCTGCACGGCAGCGGCATGATCGGGCCGTCCGGCCTGGTCAACGACGGGCTCACCGCCGCCTGCGCCAACAACGGCGACACCACCTGGACCTACAACCAGGGCGTGATCCTCGGCGGCCTCGCCGCCCTGCACGAGCTCACCGGGGACGCCGCCTACCTGGGCCAGGGAGAGGTCATCGCGGACGCGGCGGTCCGCATCCTCGTCGACGCCGCGGGCGTCCTCGCGGAGCCGGCCGAGTCCAGGGGCGGCGCCGCCGACCGCGACATGCCGCAGTTCAAGGGCATCTTCGTCCGCTACCTGCAGGACTTCGCGCGGCACCGCCCCAAGCCGTCCTACCGGGCGTTCATCCTCGCCAACGCCGACTCCGTCCTGGCGCGCGCCGGCAACGCCGCCGGCCAGTACGGGCTGCGCTGGTCCGGCCCCTTCGACACGGCCGACGCCAGCCGCCAGACCTCCGCGGTCGAACTCCTCACCGCCGCCGCCCTGAACGCCTAGGCACCGCCCGGGAGCCTGGCCGTGGGCGACGGCCGGCCGTCCCTGCCCGCGTGCGAATCGAATGTGACGTCAGGCAGCCACCGGGAGCGGCCCGGCTCTGACACGCCGACGGGCCGGACGACGTTCATTCGATTGCTCACGCTAATGGTCGACTATAATTTAGTATTAAGTGAACGGTCCGTGACTACGCCAGGTGAGCCGGAGGGGACAAGGATGCGAGCGCGCGACGGCGATTACCCGGTGAGTATCCTGCCGGACATGGGACTGCCGAACACGATGGGCGAGGCCGAGTACGTCGCGCTCGCCGAAGAGGTGGCCAGCCGCATCGAGGTGGTCCACGGGTACGTGATCGTATGCGAGTCGCCGACGCCGCAGCATCAGCAGGTGGCCCGGCGGCTGGCGACCGCGTTTGAGAGCGCGCGGCCGAAGGAACCGTGCACGCGCGTGCAGATGGAGACCGACGTCGTCCTCTGGCACGTCCCGAAGTTCACGTTCCGGCGCCCGGACGTCGTGGTCTACCGGTGCACGGCGGACCGCAACGCGAAGCCCGAGGCGTCCGACGTCGAACTTGTGGTGGAGGTTTCCTCGCCGTCGACCGACCGCGAGGACCTCGTGGACAAGATGGCGCAATACGCCGCCGCGGGGATCCCGGCCTACCTGGTCGTACGCATGTCAGCGGGCGGCGAGATCATCGACACCAGGGAATTCCATCTCGACGCCGCCACCCGCCAGTACCGGGCGGAGGCGGTCATGGAGCACGGCGTCGCCCTGTCGTATCCCTACAAGGTCGTCGTGCCCTTCGAGGAGCTGACCGGCTAGCTCGCGGCGGGCGTGTCGACCGTGGTGGCCAGGATGCGGGCCTCCCGGACCGGCTTGCGGCTGGCCTCGAAGAAGTCGGGCGCCACGCACAGGTAGAGCGTGCGGCCGTCGGCGCCGCCGAGGCCGCACGCGTAGACGCCGGTGCCCGGCGCGACCTCGTCGGTGATCTCGCCGCCCTCGCGCACCCGGATCGCCCGCCCGTTGAGGCCGTCGGCCACCCACAGGCAGCCCTCGGCGTCCAGCGCGCACCCGTCGGGCGCGACGGCGATCTGGCCCATCACCTTGTCCAGCGCCGTCTCACTTGGCACCGCGCCGAACGACGCCCAGGTCGTCCGGTTGCCCAGGGAACCGTCCGCCGCGATGTCGAACGCGCTGATCCGGTTGCCGAAGGTCTCGTCCACGAGCAGCCTGCCGTCCGCGGTCACCACGCTTCCGTTCGGGAACCACAGGTCCGAGGCCGCGACCGTGGCGGTGCCGTCGGGATCGACCCGGATCAAGTTCGTGCTCGCGAGCGGCGCGCCGGCCATGAGGTCGAACCCGAAGTTCCCGACGAAGGCACGACCGGCGGCGTCCACGATCATGTCGTTCAGCTGCCCGGGCGCCAGTTCGCGCAGGTCCGCGTGCGTGACGAGCGTGCCGTCCGGCTCCCGGCGCAGGATACGCCGGTCACGCTGGGAAACGACGAGCAGCCGCCCGTCGGGGAGCCAGCCGAGACCCGAGGGCTGCCCGGGAACCTCGGCCTCCGTCCGCAGGCCGGCGCCGTCCGCGGCGGCGGAGAACACGCCGCCCACGTAGAAGTCGGAAAACCAGAGTCGGCCCTCATGCCAGCGCGGGCACTCGGTGAACGACATTCCCTCGATCACGGTCCTGATTTCGCGCGTCATGATGTCCTCCGTTGGACGATCCGAGTGCACCGCGGCCGGCTCGCCCTTGAGGTTAATCCGCGCCGGTCTCCCTGGGAAGCCGGTCTCCCCGGGAAGGAGTCGTCGCGGGTAGCGGTCTGTCGGCAGGACCAGCGCGAGATCGGTGACCTTGACGGGTCAGGCGGCTCGCCAGCCGCCTTCGGCGCGGAATTCGATGTTCAGCGCGCCCAGGTTCCGCCGTCCGAAATCGTCCAGCGGCGCGAGCTCGTTCCGTCCGCTCGGGTCGTACAGCCGCCCGATAGCCAGTTCGCGGCCGCCTCCGTCGACCAGCCGGAAGAACCGCCCGGCGGTCAGGGCCTCGGTGACGTCTTCGGCCGCTGCCCGCTCCGGGCCGGACTTGCCGACCGCAGTCGGCTCGGCGCCGTCGTAGCCGGCGATCGCGTCTTCGGTGATGACCCAGCAGTACGGCGTGGTCAGCGAGGAGAATTCCGAGACCAGCGCATCGGGTACCTCGTCGGTTTCCAGTTCGTCTACCGGGACAAGCCCCGTGGCGATGGGCTCGGACTGCGCTTGCCTCGGGTTCTCGTGCTGAGCGTCCATACCCGGTCTAGTGTCCATCTCTGGCCGGATCATTCGAGTCGAGCGGACGTGGCTGTCGTCTCGGTGACCCGGCCGGCGGGCGGCCGGCGGCGCGCGTGCCGGGCGCACCGGGTGTCGCCGCCACCGTTGGGACCGCAAATGGCAAGCGCTCATTAACCAGTGCGACGTGGTGCGGAAACTTGCGTTTGCTAGGGTGGCTTAGTGATCATCCATTTTATCTGCCGGGGAAACGTTTTCCGGAGTATTATCGCGGAAGCCTATCTCAACTCACTTGAGCTCGAGGATTTGAGCGTGCTGTCAAGCGGTGCCGTTGCGACCTCGCATAAGACGCAGAATCTAGCGAATCACGGGCTGACGCTTGAGCTTCTTGAGCAGCACGGCCTACGAGGCTTCGCTAAGGCCGACTACGGAGATCAGCTGACTCAGTCGCGTCTGGATAAAGCCGATATTACCGTCTGCCTGAATCAGCGAGTCTACGACGACTGCCTGCGGTGCGTCACTTTTGCCGCCGTCCCGCGCGTATGGTCAGTTACTGATATTGGCGAGCCGGGCCGGATTCCAGCTACCGAAGCGTCGGCCCGGATTTACCGGGAAGAAACTTATCAGGAAATTGTCGGGAAGGTTGACGAGTTGGTGGCGGATATTCTCCGCGGCAACCCCGCCTAGCGCCGCGACCGCTACGACGCCGACGGCTGCCTGGTCAGCAAGGAGATCGTCCACGCTGTCACCAGCCTTAAGGAGGAGAAAGCCAGCGCCGGGGCCCTCGCCCGGATCGCCCGGGGACAGCGGGGCATCGAGTCCGTGCACTGGGTGAGGGACACCGCCTGGGGTAGCTATTCGTAGCTATTCACCAAGGGTGCCGGCATGTTAATCGAATCTTAACCGGCTAACGCCACGACAATATACCCCCTGGAGGTATCTTCCAGGGATCGCGGGTCATCCACGGCGCTATTCGCCGTGGATGACCCACGATCTCGCCCCGTGACCGGTTCCCGGGAGCGTTTAAGACCCGGATGAGG